>DAHXMQ010000142.1 GCA_027371625.1 Candidatus Methanoperedentaceae archaeon
CCGAAAGCTCGCGCCTTCTGAAGTGGAGAAATACGTGGAGCCGTCGTTCTGCCATTCCTGTTTTGTGAGGTTGCCGAAACCCGCAACAGCGCCGTATGATTTCGCAGCATATTCAGCCGGGAGTTTCACGGCAATCTTGACCTCTTCAAAACGGATAGGTATTATCGGTCTTATCGCCTTCATCGTGAGCTCGACCATTTCATCCACGTCTTTCATCGGGTCGATATGCACGCCAGCCTCGTCCATAGCGGCTTCTATCCTCGCGGCAGGATGCGGTGCCTTTGTCTGCGGGTTGATGGCGTTCGCGGCGATGATATTAATTACGCGCTTCTTTTTTTCCTCCTGCATCTTTTTCTTCTGCTCTGTGGTGAGGTGAAGCTCTCCTTCGCTGATGATTTTTTCTGCAATTTTAATCGCATCAGTGGTGCCGAAGGCATTTACAACGTCCTGCTCTGCTGGTCTGTCGCCGCTCTTTGCGTCGATGAACACGTCCTCGACTGCAAGGATGTTTTCAATTTTTACAGGTTCTCCCCGTTTGAGGGCGAGCGCTCCCTCAGGCTCTACAAAAACCTCAAAAGTTTTGCCGTGGGTCTTGAGTCGTGCGATTATTGACTCATCCAGAGCGACCATTACAACTCACTCTTCGGTTTTCGTTTGCTTTTCCTTTCCCTTGGCTTCGGAAGCATGCATCTTTACGACCTGCTCCACGTATTTCTCCACTTCAGAAGGCGCGAGCTTTCGGAATTTTCTTGTCGAGAGCTCGATTATCCCCACTTCGATGGTTGATGCATTGAACACGCCTTCTGCTGTGCTGTGAAGTGCGTCGAGTCCAAGAAGGATTGCGCCTTCGAGTTGGATGTCTTCTGTATATTTCTTCTCAAAGACCTCCATAGTCTCGGTCCTTCCTGAACCAATGCCTGTGGCTTTGTATTCAAGCAGCGCTCCGCTCGGGTCTGTTTCAAAAAGCCTTGCCCTGTTATCATCCACGCCTGCTATGAGAAGCGCAGTCCCGAAGGGTCTTACACCGCCGTACTGCGTGTATGTCTGCTTGAAATCGCATATTTTCTTGGAAAGGGTCTCTACGCCTATCGGTTCATCGTATGTGACCTTGTTGATCTGCGCCTCAACCCTTGCCCGGTCGATAAGGGCTCTGGCATCTGCCACAAGCCCCGAAGTGGCGGCTCCTATGTGATCATCAATCTGGAATATCTTTTCAATGGATGCTGCCTCAAGGAGTTTGCTTGTAACCCTTTTATCCACCAGTAAAGCCACTCCGTCCACAGCTTTCACTCCTACTGCTGTTGTTCCGCGCTTTACCGCTTCCCGTGCGTACTCTACCTGAAATAACCTTCCATCAGGGCTGAACACTGTGATAGCCCTGTCGTATCCCATCTGTGGTGCCATTTGCATTTATATCATCTCCGTGTAAAAACCGTCATTCCCAATTTGTGGAATTTAACTTTCTTTTTATTCTTTCTTCGGTTCTAAGTCTTTAATGAGTGTCTTTTGTATAAACTTTTCCATCGATGCCTTGATGGTTCCGGAAATCCCAAGCACAAGAATGGAAACCCTTACACCTTTTGCATTGTCTATGCTGGCAAGTGCTGCCCTTGCTTCCTGCGTTTTTTCTCTTGAGCACCTGACAATCCCGTATCTCCCATCGAAGGACATAAGCCTTGGAGCAATCTCGCTGCATCCCACGTCGCCGAATAACGAAGTCGTTGAGCTTAGAATCTCAAAGTTTAATTCCACAAATTGGGAATGACGGTTTTTACACGGAGATGATATAAATGCAAATGGCACCACAGATGGGATACGACAGGGCTATCACAGTGTTCA
>DAHXMQ010000158.1 GCA_027371625.1 Candidatus Methanoperedentaceae archaeon
CAGAGGGAACGGATGCAGGTGCTTATCACACTCTTAACATCGAGGAAGGGACGAATTTATCGATAATCAAGCAATGGAAGAACGACCAATTGCAAAGGCTCAGGGAAGCCGAGCTTGCAGCCAGACGTCCCAAGGTGATAATTGCAACGATAGAGGAAGGAGAAGCATGCATAGGAGTGGTAAGGCAGTACGGGGTGGAGGAGTCCTCGTCTCTTAAGCAGACGCTTGGAAAAGGTGAAGGCGACAAACGCAACGAGTTTTTCGGTGAATTAGCATCGCAATTGAAATGGGCGGCTGAAAAAGTCGAGGCTGTGATACTTGCAGGACCCGGTTTTACGAAAGAGGATTTTCTGGATTTCCTAAAGACAAAGGAACCTCTGCTTGCAAAAAAAATAGTTCTTGAGGATACCTCCTCCATCGGCGTATCCGGTTTCCAGGAGGTGCTGCGGCGTGGCGCTGTCGATAGGATAATGGAGGAATCCAGAATAGGAAGGGAGGCAAAACTCATTGAGGAATTGATGAAGGAAATATCGATAGATGGAAAAGCAGCTTATGGTATGGAGGATGTGAAAAATGCGCAGGGCATGGGTGCTATCGAGACGCTGCTTATTACGGATGAGCTGCTGCGAACTGAGCGCGAAGGAAAGAACATCGATGATTTCTTAAAAGAGGTTGAACATTCGCAGGGGAAAATCGTGGTATTCAGCACCGAGTTTGAGCCGGGAAAAAAGCTTGAATCGCTGGGCAGCATTGCAGCGCTTCTCAGGTTTAAGGTGACACATGAATCTTGAGAATGCGATTACCGATATCAGATACCTTCTTGACAGGGGTTATCCGCAGAAAGGGGCTATCGGGTTTGTATGCAACCATTACCGATTGGACGAACAATCGAGGCACTTTCTTTCAAGGACTGTTCTGGCTGCGGCTGTTTCGGGAAGAAGACGGGCAAAGTTTCTGCCATGCGATATAATAAGAGGGAAAAATATCATAATTGACGGATATAATATCATCATCGGGATGGAAAGCATTCTTGAAAAAAAAGCGTACCTGTGTGATGATGGAGTGATAAGGGATGTTAAAGGCGCCTTCAGGAATTACAGAACCTCGGATAACACCGATAAGGCAATTGAATTGATATTGCAGTTTTTAAAAGAAATAGAGCCTTCATACGTTTGCTTTCTTCTTGACTCGCAGATCAGCAGGAGCGGTTTGCTTGCAAAAATGCTGAGGAAAAAAATAAGCGCCTCTGGATTGAAAGGGGATGCCAAAACCTCAAAGCATGCCGATTATGATTTGAAGAATTCAGGTTATATTGTTGCATCGAGCGATGGTGTGGTAATTGATGAGGCTGGGAAAGTGGTGAATTTCCTGTATTGTTTAACTTCAAGGTTTAAGCATCTTAAGGTAGAGTTATGGGCGGTGGATAATATTAATAAAGCCTAATGGCGCAACTCTATAACAGAAGGTGAACAGAATATTTAGCCCGAACTTCAATTATACACACAAGATCGTTAAAAACCTTATTGACATAGCTTCAGCCAGAGAGACTATTCTCAATGCCTATCTTGTTCCAAAATGGGAAGTATCGCTAAGGAGAGATGCGCTGATAAGAGCTGCGCATGCCTCAACAGCGATAGAAGGAAATCCACTGTCATTGGAAGAGGTCAGCCAGCTTGCGCGGGGCATAAAAGTCACAGCAACAAGAAAAGCGCAACAGGAGGTAATTAATTATCTTAAGGTTTTAGAGAATATAGAAAAGTATCAGGAACAGGGTAAGATAACTGGAAAAACTATTTTAAAATTGCATAAGGATATAACAAGAGAAACTTTAGAAGCTCCTGAGCATGAAGGCAGATATAGAGAACTTCAGGTATATGTTGGCAATAGAATAACAGGTGAAGTTATTTTTATGCCCCCGTCTCCTGAAGAAGTACCAGCTTTGATGAGCGGGTTTATAGAGTGGCTCAATTCAAGCGATTCATCCCAGCTCAATCCAGTTATAATCGCTGGCATATCTCATTATGAATTTGTAAGAATCCATCCGTTTGTTGACGGCAATGGAAGGACAGCGAGGGCGCTGGCAACCCTTATTCTTTATCTTAGGGAATTTGACATAAAGAAATTTTTTGCATTGGATGACTATTACGACAGTGATAGAACTGCGTATTATAATGCTTTAAAATCTGTTGATCAGGAAACGCTCGATCTTACCGATTGGCTTGGATACTTCACAGAAGGCGTTCTTCTCTCTATCTCGAAGGCAAAAGGGAAAGTATTGCAGCTTTCTCTGGAAAAGCATAAAAAAGAGGCAAAAGGGCAGGTTGCCCTTACAGAGAAGCAGATGAAGATTATTGAACATATAATTTCAAATGAGCGAATAACAAGCAGCGAAATTCAAAAGATGTTTAAAATATCCCGTCAGGCAGCGCATAAGGAGATTTTAAAGCTGATAGAACTGAACTTAATTGAGCAAAAGGGCACAGGTAAAGCAGTATACTATGTTCTCAAACAGGGTTGACGCAATGGTTGACGCAAAGGTTGACGCAAATTTACATCCAGACAGCATCAATAAATCATGAAAACGGTAGGAATTGCAGTAACAGACCCACATGACTGGACAGGTGTAGCCCTCTGTAATGCACTCAAGCATTATGGCATGAAGCCAGTAACATTCGGCTTCAATGATGCGACCTCGAACATCTCCTTAGGAAAAATATACGCAGGCAAAACCAACCTGACATCGCTCGATGCCGTTATTGTCCGTGACCTTGGACCGGCAACACAGAATGGCGCAGCTTTCAGGTTCGATATCCTCTGCCAGCTCCAAGAGCTTGGAATCCCGGTTATCAACTCACCCGAAGCGATCGCAAGAGCCGCTAACAAGCACGTATCGAGCTTCCTGTTCCAGAGAAACGATATCCCGACGCCAAAAACCATAGTCACAAACAATATAAGCGAGGCGATCGATACTCTTTCCTCCTTTGCCTGCGCGGTTGTGAAGCCGGTTTTCGGCTATAAGGGTATAGATGTGGAAAAGGTGGAGGATAATGATAAAGGAAGGCAAAGACTCAATGAGATGCTTGGAAAAAATTCTCTTCTTTACCTACAGGAATTTATACCAAATCCAGGCAGGGACATCAGGGTATTTGTGGTGAATAACAAGGTTGCGGGCTCGATATACAGGATATCCCCGGCAGGAGGATGGATAAACAACTTAAGCCGGGGAGGTAGCGCAAAGCCATGCACATTGACAGATGAGCAGGAAAGGCTTGGCTTAAAAGCCGCTGAAGTAACGGGAACGGTTTATGCCGGCGTGGATATTATCGAAGGCGATAGGGATTATGTTATCGAGATCAACGGAACGCCCTCAGGGAAAGGGATATTCGAGGCATGCGGGGTGGATGTTACGATGAAGATTGCGGAGTATTTATACCACTTGATATAATTAATGATTATACATAAAAGGAGGACAAAACAATGGTAGTGCCAAAGTTGCTTTATGTATCTGAACAAACACCGCACGGTCCACATACGCTGGATATTTACTCCCGCCTGCTTGATGACCAGAAGGTATTCCTAACCGGAGAAATAAACGAGGATACCTCAGAAAGCATCATCGCACAGCTTCTTTACTTAGAGGGAAAAGATTTCGAAGGTGATATCCATTTGTATATAGACAGCCCCGGAGGAATGGTTACATCCGGTCTTGCCATATACGACACCATGCAGTGCATCAAATGCAGTATCGAAACCATCTGTCTCGGGCAGGCTGCCTCGATGGCTGCGGTCTTACTGGCATCAGGAGCCAAGGGGAAAAGGATGGCATTTCCCAATGCAAGGGTGATGATACACCAGCCCCTCGGCGGTGCACAGGGACAGGCATCTGATATCGAGATTCAGGCGAAGGAGATGGCAAGGGTCAAACAACATCTTAACGAAATCCTTGTTCATCACACGGGACAGCCCATGGAAGTCATTGAAAGGGATACCGACCGCGACTTTTACCTTTCTGCTGAAGAAGCGGTGGAATACGGGCTGATTGACAGGATAGTGAGGGCAGGGGAAGGAGTTGCAAGTAATTCTTGAAACAGGAAATGTCAAGCGTGGACGTGGCAGCAATAATCAGGGAGCTGCGCCCCAGACTGCTCGATGCTAAGATTGCAAAGATATACCAGCATTCTGCGGATGAGATCAGGATTGGACTGCATATCTTCAAGGAAGGAAGGGCGAATCTTGTAATTGAGGCGGGAAAGCGTTTTCACCTTACGAAACATCCCGAGACCGCAGAAAAGTTCCCCCAATCCTTCCCCATGCTGCTTCGGAAATACCTGAGCGGAGGAAGGATAACTGATATTTCGCAGTATGATTTTGACCGCATAATCGAACTCCATATACAGAGAGGCGAGGATAAGACAATACTTTTGGTCGAGCTTTTTGCAAGGGGCAATATAATTCTGTTGGATTCTGAAAAACGGATAATACTGCCTTTAAAATCCATCAGCTTCAGGGACAGGAAGGTGATAAGGGGAGAGGTCTATGAGCTTCCGCAGGCGCAGCTAAGCCCTGTAGAAGCCACGTTTGACGATCTGAAAAAGATGCTCTCACAATCGGATTCCGACATTGTCAGGACGCTGGCAACACGCATGAACATCGGAGGGCAGTATGCTGAGGAAATCTGCCTCAGAGCCGGGCTGGACAAGAATGCGCCTGCAAAGAAGTTGAGTGATTTTAAGCCTCTATTGAATGCTCTTTCGGAGGTTTTCAAGCCTCTTGCCTCCGAGCTAAAACCCCATATTATATTGAAAGATGGAAAGCCGATAGATGTCCTGCCTTTTGAGCTTTCGTTGTATGAGAAAAATGAAAAGAAATATTTTGCTGCTTTTAATGAGGCACTGGATGAATATTTCAGCACCGGAGCCGAGAAAAAAGAGTTTGAGGTAAAAGAAGGAAAAGAGAAAAAGCCGGGGAAGCAGGGATTGTACGAGTACAGGTTGCAAAAACAGATGCAGGCGCTGGAGAAGTTCAGAAGCGAGGAAAGGGCGCTGGTTCATAAGGGCGAACAGATATATGCGAATTACCAGATAACCAATGCAATTTTGAACGCGCTGAAGGCTGCAAGGGATAAAGGATATTCCTGGGATGACATTAAAAGCATATTAAAAAGCTCTGGTATGCCTGAAGCCCGGTTGGTGAAATCAATCAATCCTGATAAAGGTACGATTAATGTAACTCTTGATGACGAAGAGGTTGAACTTGACATCAAGCTGTCAGTAACGCAAAATTCCCAGGTCTATTACGACAGATCAAAAAAGCTCTCATCAAAGATAAAAGGGGCGCTTTACGCAATCGAAGCGACAAAAAAATTAACTGGTAAGGAAGAGGCTCCTAAGGCAAGGCAGAAACTCCCGGTGCAAAAGCAAAAATGGTATGAGCAGTTCAGGTGGTTTTTCTCCTCTGATGGTTTCCTTATCATTGGGGGAAGGGATGCCGAGAGCAATGAAAATATCGTGAAGAAGTATCTTGAAAAGCGGGATATCTTCTTCCATGCCCATGTCTCAGGTTCGCCAGCCGTTATCATCAAAACCGAAGGAAAAGAGGTTCCTGAGACAACGCTTCTTGAGGCTGCACAGTTCACGGTCTCCTATTCAGGAATCTGGAAATCGGGGCAGGTGAGCGGGGATGCGTATTGGGTATTGCCTGAACAGGTCTCAAAGACGCCAGAATCCGGGGAATACGTGGCGAAAGGGGCTTTTGTGATAAGGGGAAAGCGCAATTATTACAAGGATGTCAGGCTTGGCGTGGCTGTGGGGATTATTTTTAACGAGGAGAAAAGACTGATAGGAGGACCTGTGAGCGCGGTTAGAAGTAAGGCGCAGTTTGTTATCGAGATAGAACCAGGGGAGTTTAACCAGAACGACCTTTCAAAGAAGATTTACAGGATGCTTGTCGATAAATTCGAGGATAAGAAACTCATCAAGACGATTGCATCGCCAGACAGGATTGCGATGTTCTTGCCGCCGGGCGGGTCGAGGGTGAAGGAAGTGAAGATGTAACGTTCTTTATTTGAATTCGTGTTAAGTTTTATATATACACCCATCGTTTAGCTTAACATGCAAGAGGACGTTATTAAAGAAGGGCATGGAATTTTATTATACCATAAGAAAGAGCCAGAACAATAATTGAATTAAATTTCAAGACATTGAGTAATGTTTAATTAATTTTCAAAAAAGTGTTATATACCGTCATTATTGATAGTGTTGAAATAGACAATCGTTTGACGAAAAATAAAGGTGTAGGGATAACATGAGAAAAGATACTATCATAATTCCAGTCGCAGTATTGATTGTTGCAATTGGTGGTATATGGTTTGCAGAATCAGGGAGCAAAAATGGAGGAGATAGTCAGGGCATGATGCTAACCCCGCTTCCGAAGTCTCTTGATCAATACTATCCAGATGGAGGATCACCAATACTTCTATTGAAAATGCTGGACATGGTCGATGCCTTTGATGATACTACAGTTAACCTGCAGGAAAATGATTTAGTGAATGCTAAAAACTCCTTCAATAAATTCTCAGGCGAATACGACAACGTATCAAAAATGGTACCTGAATGGAGCGGTTATTTTGATAAAAGTCTCGTAGCAAACATAGGCAGCGATATCGATAACAAAAATGTTCCCAAGGCATTCGATGATATTGGAAAACTTGGGGAAACCTGTGATAAATGTCATAGAGAAATTAAACCGCAGGTCTGGGCAAAATATTACTGGAAAGACTTCGGTAGCATCAATGTTACAACTGTAAATCCGAATGAACCTGCCGCCCCATGGCATGATGCAATGGAAAAATATTTAGCACCTAATTTCGAAGGCATGATAACAAATCTTAATGAAGGAAAACAGGATGCTGCAAACCAGAGTTTTGAAAACTTTAGAACCATGCTTCTAAATTTCAAACAAGCCTGTTCCAATTGCCATACTACCGAACCAAAATATTTTATCAGCGATGACATCATGGCAATGGTGAACCAGACAGGTGATTATGTAAAGTCAGGCAATATAACCGGCGTCGAGCAGAATGTACAAATAATCGGCATGGAAAGCTGCTATAAATGTCATGTTCTGCATCAACCGGCACAGATGATGAAGGATATAATGAAGCAGTAAAAGTTTTTTAATAAGGACATGCGATGAAAAACTTCAAAAAACTATTCACCCCATTAAAGATTGGCAACATTACTCTAAAGAACCGAATCACGCTTGCCCCCATGTTCCTGTGTTATGGTAACAAGGACGGGACTGTTTCTGAAAAAATGGTGGAATTCTATGCTCGAAGAGCAAAGGCAGGCGTGTCGTTGCTTGTTGTTGAGGCTTCGGCTGTCGATGCCAAAGGAGCAGGCTCACCAAGAATGATAAGGGTTGATGAGGACAGGTTCATCCCGGGGCTCCGCAGGCTGGCAGGGGCGATTAAAGATGCTGGAGGGTATGCAGTCCTCCAGATTTACCATGGCGGAAGGTATTCGCTCACACCAGTTGCGCCTTCGCCGGTAGAAACGTATCTTACTCCTGAAACGAAGATTATCCCAAAGGAGATGACAGGGGATGAAATAAAAGACGTGATAAATAAGTTCGGTGAGGCGGCAAAGAGGGCAAAAAAGGCAGGGTTCGATGGGGTTGAGATTCACGGCGCAACAGGATACCTGCTTGTACAGTTCATCTCGCCCAGGACGAATAAACGGACAGATGAATACGGCGGCTCGCTTCAGAACAGGATGAAATTTCCTCTTGAGGTCGTGGCATCCGTCAGAAAACAGGTTGGGAAGGATTATCTTGTAGGTTATAGGTTCATGCCCGATGAATGGCTTCCCGATGGCGTCACGCTAAACGAAGGGAAGATACTTGCAAAAAGACTGGAAAGAGCAGGTATAGATTATCTTTCCTGCAATACCGGAACCTACGAATCCTGGGCACTGCCTGAAGTAATGAAACTTACTGCAAAGCCCGGATATCAGGTCGATATTATCCATGAGATTAAGAAGGAAGCGAAGATTCCTGTTTTCACCAATGGAAGGATAACCACGCCGGAACTCGCTGAAGAGATTATCGCAAGTGGAAAAGCAGATGCCGTAGCCCTTGCAAGACCTCTTTTTGCTGACCCCGAGTTTGTCCAAAAAACCATGGAAGGAAAATCTGACAGGATTGTGAAATGCATGAACGACTGGATTTGCATGAGGAATACCACGCAGGGAATGGATGCTGTGTGCAGCCAGTGGAAAAAAAGTGAAAGTAGTGCTTAATTAAAATTTAGGAGAAATCTTATGACAAAAACGGATACTAACGAACCAAACCCGGAAAAGATAATGGAAACAGCCTTCGCCTACGCCGCAACCCGCGTGCTTGTGAGCGGCGTTGACCTTGAGGTATTCACCCATATTGCCAACGGCAACCATACATCAGAGGATATTGCAAAAGCTGCAAAAGCAAGCCAGCGGGGAACCGAAATCCTCCTCAATAGCCTTGCAGCGTTGAACTTTATCACAAAATCCAATGGTACATACGTTCTGAACCCGCTTTCCGAGAAGTTTCTTGTAAAAGGCACGCCTGCCTATTTCGGGGATTTTGTAAAGCATATCGATTCGCTCTGGGAGCCGTGGGGCGACCTCACAAGAGTGGTAAAGACTGGCAAGCCGTTCCAGAGAGTAGATAAAGAGCAGGGCGTGGAATTCTTCCAGAAGCTTGTCTCGCAGCTTTTCCCGATGAGCTATCCGTGCGCAAAAGCTGCGGCAGAGATACTTGGTGTGGGTAGAACATGGAAGGGGCTCAATGTGCTTGATGTAGCAGCAGGCTCGGGCGCATGGGGCATTGCCTTTGCGCAGAACGATGCTGACACAAGAGTAACAGCCCTGGACTGGCCAAATGTTCTTGAGGTGACAAAAAAGTTTGTGGACAAGTTCAAGCTCAGACAGAGGTTCAGCTATCTTCCTGGGGACCTCAGGGAGGTTGACTTCGGGAATGGCTATGACCTCGTCATACTCGGGCATATCTGCCATTCAGAAGGCGCAGAAAAAACCCGTGTACTGCTTTCCCGTGCCTTCGGCGCCCTGAAGCAGGGCGGAAGACTGCTGATTGCGGATATGATACCAGATGACGAGCGTGCAACTTCGGTCTTTCCACTTCTGTTCGCTGTGAACATGCTCGTCAATACCACAGAGGGAAATACCTTTACGATGGCTGAATACAGGAAATGGCTTGCTGATGCGGGCTTTTGCGATATAACCGCCATCGATGCGCATGGACCCTCGCCGCTCATAGTTGCAATGAAGTAATATTCAAGAATTTCCACAATCCTTATTACCTGCGCCTTCTACTTAGAAACAATAATCACAAAGTGAGTTATAGCATGAAGGTCACGGTAACCGGAGGAGCAGGTTTCATTGGAAGTCATTTAGTTGATAGACTTATTTCTCAAGGCAATGAAGTAATCGTTATTGATAACCTGAGCTCTGGAAAAATGGGATTTATAAGGGAGCACATTAAAAACCCGAATTTCAAATTCATTAGGCTTAATCTTCTCGAAGCCGAAAAACTTACAAAAGCAATCCACGATTCAGAGGTGATGTATCATCTGGCAGCCAATCCTGATGTCAGGCTTGGCGCCGAGAATACACGGCTCCATCTCGAGCAGAACATAATAGCAACATACAACGTGCTTGAAGCCATGCGGAAAAATAAGCAGCAGAGCATCGTCTTCACATCCACTTCCACAGTTTATGGCGAAGCTCTCGTAATTCCAACGCCCGAGGATTATGGTCCGCTCATCCCCATATCGCTGTACGGCGCCTCAAAGCTTGCATGCGAGGCGCTCATAACCTCGTACTGCGGGAGCTTCGATATGAAATCATGGATTTTCCGCTTTGCGAATATCGTGGGTGAGCGAAGCACTCACGGCATAATAGTGGATTTCATCGACAAGCTCAACAATAACCCAAACTCTCTTGAAATCCTCGGGGATGGTCAGCAGCGAAAATCCTACCTCCATGTCTCTGACTGCGTGGATGCGATATTATTTGCAGTGGAAAAAAGCAATGAAATGGCGAATATCTTCAATATCGGTTCAGGCGATGCAATAACATCAAAAGAGATTGGAGAGATTGTGGTCTCGGAGATGGGATTAAAAGATGTTACATTCACATACACGGGCGGGAAACGAGGATGGGTTGGCGATGTACCAAGGATGCTGCTTTCTACCGAGAAGTTACAAAAACTCGGTTGGAAGCCGGTTCATGATTCAAAAAGCAGCGTGGTGGAAGCAGTTAGAAATACGCTTAGGAAATAAATGACAACCTTATTCTGTCCCAGATGCGGTAAAGACACCGATATTTTTTACGATAACTTATGCAGACAGTGCTTTATTGGCGATAAAAAATTAATCGAGTGCTCACCAGTATTGCAAGCAAGGATATGCCCCACATGCGGCTCTGTTTTCAGCAAAGGAAAGTGGATGAAAAAAGAGGACGAAAGCGAAGCTATAGTAGAGTGCGTAGAAGCTGCTATAAAGCTGGATAAATCGGCACGAAATATCGAGCTTACATTCTCGCCAAAGCAACTGGATTATTCAAGATACAGCGTGCATATAGAGGCAAAAGCCGAAATTAAGGGTGTACCGATAACGGCATACCGGGATACAGAGGTCAGGATTAACTGGGAAACCTGTGATACGTGCAGCAGGATTTCAGGAGGATATTTTGAAGGCATTGTGCAGATAAGGGCTGTTAAGCGGCTCCCCACAAAAGATGAGCTTGAAAGATGCAGGAGCATAGCCAATGATGTTGCGGCGAGCGCGCAGGAAAAAGGTGACCGACTTGCGTTTATTGCAAAAACAGAGGAACTTTACGAAGGCGTTGATCTATATGTTGGGTCGATAAAGCTCGGAAAGCAGATATGCAGAGCCGTAATAGATGTTTTTGGAGGTAAATTCTCCGAATCTCCCAAGCTTGTTGGACAGAAAAACGGAGAAGACCTCTATCGCATAACGTTTGCTCTGCGGCTTCCTGAGTTCGTGCGCGGGGATATTATCAGCGCTGATGGTAAGGTTATCGAAGTCCAAAGCTGCGGAAAGCATGTGAGCGGCATCGACCTTGAAACAGGCAAAAGGTTTATTGAGAACTTCAACGACCTTTTGGAAGTAAAAAAATTAAGCAGGAGGCAGGATGCGGTGACCGCTTTGCTAATAGCCGATGAAGGAAAAACGACTCAGGTGATGGACCCAGATACCTATGAAACCGTTACTATAAAAAGACCGGAATTCCTGAGCGTTGAGCCTGGGAATGAGATTAGAATTGTAAAAACAGCAAAGGGTATCTACGTGCTGCCGCAATAGCTTATCTACAGTTTAAGAGCTACTATTAATATTAATATCAGAACTATCGGCAACCCGATTGTTACCAGAAGCGTCCACAAGCCGTGCTTTTCCACAATCCTGCACCATGGCTCGCACAGCCTTCCGCCTGTATTGCCGCAGATGCACTTACACCAGTAATTGAGCAGCGGAGCCTTTGCAACCTTCCAGTCTTTGCATTTATCAGGAATCATGTTTGAAATAAAAATGGCTTTAGGCATTATAAGCTTTATCCAGCATTTCACCGCATTCTTCACTGTATCCTTGGGCATTAAGAAAAGGCTTAAACATGCATCAGTCATACTCACGGACAAATGAAACTTCTGGATATCATCGAGCGAATTGAAAATGTCAGTAAGGCTGAAGTAGAACGGGTTGCCCCAAAAGAGTGCAGCGAGATTAAAGAAATTATCGCGGGAACAATTCCAGAAAACCTGTATGAGAGAATGATAGTTGGCTATCTGACATCCCTCTGTGCTGAGTATATCTATCCTGAGACTTTTCATCTTCCGAAGAACGACCTCGATTACGTGGGATTTGAACTTAAAACAGGTAATATTGAAGTCGAAATCGCAGGGAACATGCTCGGCTCATGTATGAAAGGCGGGAGGATTGTTGCAAAGAGAGCAGGAGAGGAAACGGGAAGCTCCATGACAGGCGGGGAGATAATCGCAGGTGAGATCAAAAGCATAGGAAATACCATAGGCGGAAGAATAAGAGCTGAACATGTCGGAAAAATCTCAAAAGATCAGGGGGCGGAGATTTTCATAAGAGGCATGAGGTTTAAACGTGGTCTTCTTGATAGATTGTTCGGGAAGTGATGCAGGGCGATTTTACGTTGTCTGCGCCGCAGCTTCGCTGCTTCTCTCTCTCGATAATCTGATGGATAAAGAAAGAGGATAGAAAAGGATAGAAATGAGAACCTATAAATATTCTAACTAATGTGTGAGGAGTAACAAAATAAATAAAATTATACCAATTATTATTAATGCAGCTATTAATTCTATAAGAACAATAAATCCTATTATTATAAGAGGAATGCCAATTATTAGTCCTATGCCTGTAAATGAGATTAAAAAACCTACAAGTATAGCAAAAACCCATGTTATTCTTGTTAAACCACTTACCATAATATCACTCTTAACTCAAAATCCTCAAAATC
>DAHXMQ010000199.1 GCA_027371625.1 Candidatus Methanoperedentaceae archaeon
CGCAAAAGCCATGTTCTCTGCCATGGATGCCACGCGCACCGATGTGGATTATCTGATAAAGATATACAAAGGCGTGGAAGCAGCCGGCTGCGACATCATAAACGTCCCCGATACCGTGGGCGTGAGCGTGCCATCAGCCACCTATAAGCTGATAAAAGAGATTGCCTTGAACATTAAAATACCAATCGATGTGCACTGCCACAACGATTTCGGGCTTGCGGTGGCGAACAGCCTTTCTGCTGTGGAAGCCGGTGCAAGCCAGGTTCAGGTCACAATAAACGGTCTTGGCGAGAGAGCCGGGAATGCCGACCTTGCTGAAACTGTCATGGGACTGCATTCCCTGTACGGCGCAAAAACAGGCATAAATACCCAGTATATTGTCGAGACCTCACGGCTTGTCGAGCGCCTTACCGAGGTGCGCATGCCCCCGACCATGCCCATAGTTGGCGATAATGCCTTTGCCCATGAATCTGGTATTCATACCCACGGCGTGCTCGTGAGAACAGATACTTTCGAGCCGGGCGTTATGACCCCTGAGATGGTAGGTCACAGAAGGCGCATCGTACTTGGAAAGCATGCGGGCAAGCATGCAGTGAAGCAATCCCTTGAGAGTGCTGGCTTGAAGCCAACGGATACGCAGTTGAACGAGATACTCAAGCGGATAAAGGATATCGGCGACAAGGGAAAGCGTGTTACTGATGCAGACCTCTATGCGATTGCAGAATCCATAATAGGCACGGCGTCAAAAAGCGAGCAGGCTATAGTGCTGAAGGAAGTTTCGGTTATGACAGGCAATATCATAACGCCGACGGCGACTGTAAAGGCGGACGTTCTGGGGGAGGAGCGCTTGGGCGCACACACGGGCGTTGGACCGGTAGATGCCGCCCTCAACACGGTAACAAGCATTCTCGGCGATTACAAGGTAAAGCTGCGTGATTTCAGGATAGAGGCGATATCAGGCGGTTCCGATGCACTTGCAGAGGTTATAATAGGCGTGGAGGACGAAAAAGGCAGGGTCGTATCTGCCCGTGCCACGAACGAGGATATTGTGATGGCTTCCGTGGAGGCGCTTGTGGCTGCAATCAACCAGCTTTTAAGCCGGAATAAAATTTGATTTTTTCGCAAGCGACTTTTTTACATAATCAACGCATGCGGCGAGAATGTTCTCGGTCTCCCCGAGCACATCCATCCCTGCCGCTCCCTCATGCCCCCCGCCTGTGCCTTTGAATTGCGCGCTTGTCTCTTCCATAAGTTTCGCAAGATTGACGCCAGCGTTCTGCGCTTCCCGCCTCGCGCGGGCGCTCACCTTTACTACGCCGTCCTTCTTCGATGCCACGATAGCCACATCAGCCCCGATGGATACCAGACTGGAAGCTGTCGAGCCGCCGAAAGAGCTGACCTGTGATGTGACGATTAACCAGTCGTCTATCCTCTCGATCCTGGTGCGCTGGGCTGCTTTTAAGAAAGCGATGCGCATGGAAACATCCTGAGGTATGGAGGAGAGCATGTCCATCACTTCGCTGTACTCGATGCCGCTCAACTCCATAAGGTCAGCCACAGCCCTGAAGGAATCCGAGGTAGCATGCCTGAAGTTTCCAGTATCCGTGATGATGCCCGCAATGAGCGCAAATGCGGTGCGCCTCATTATAGGGGCGCCCATCTTCCTTATGACCGAAAGTACGATCTCAGCCGTCGAGCTCTTGTTCCTGTGAAGGTAAAAGGCTGCATTCTCATTGAGCGATGCGGTTGCATGATGGTCGATGACCGCGTAATTTTTCAGCCCGAATCCGTTCAACTGGACAGGTGTGGAGGTATCCACTACAACAACAAAGTCATAATCATCCTGCGGGTCTGTGATGAATTCGATATTCAATTGCTTCGCAATCTGCGATGCTACCCTGTCGCACCCTTCAACGACGCCGACAGTGCCTCCGATTGCTTCTTTAAGGGCAAAGGCGCTTCCAAGCGCATCTGGGTCGGCGTTCCTGTGGCACAGGTAGAGGATATTGTTGTAATCCAGCAGTTGATTATAGAACTCCGACTCGTCTATCTCCATGGTCACTGGGCAACTGGAGTGCCGATTGCCTGCTTGAGCTGCTCCTGCAATTGCTGGAATCGCTTCTGGATGCGCTCTTCCTGCCGTGCAAGCGTCTGCGCCCGCAGGCTTAGCGTATCCTTTTTCTCAGTGAGAGCTTCCTTTGTCTTGTCGCGCTCTGTTTTTATCAGCAAATCTCCTATTGCTCTATAGACCACGGCATCAGCATCAAGTTTTTCAAGCTCAGAAAGAGCCAGCTCTGTTTCCTTTAGGTTGATTTCGACCTGGTTTTTCTGAACTGCAAGCGCCTGCGCCTGCTGCTGTATCTGCTGCAACTGCGCAAGCTGGTTTTGTATCTGCGGGGGTAATTCCGAACTCATTTTGTTCACCTGTAACTTTGGGGTAGTATTGTGGCTCATTAATTTATATCTTGTGTTGCGGCGCACATCTCGGTCGTGATTTTTACGAGCCGAAGCCAGCCGTTGAGGGCAGCGCGCATCGAAACGAAATCGTCAGCCTCCACTGTCAGGATAAGCACGTTATTTTCCAACCCCATGGTTGATCTTGTGCGCTGGTAATCTTCCTCAAGTTCAGGAACAAGCGACCTGTAGATTATTTCAGAATCCTTGCCGAGATCAAATTCGAATTCCGCAAGAACAAGCATGCCCCAAGATTAGCGCTATGTTTATATCTACGTTTGCAGTTAAATGAACTGATCGAATATCCGATGGATTCATGGATTACTGCTGAAATTTTAATAATATCAATACTGATTGTATTCTCTGCTTTCTTTTCCCTCTCGGAAACAGCCCTTCTTTCTGTGGGTAAAATAAGGATAAGGCACCTTGCTGAAACAGGCGATAAAAGGGCAAAGCTCGTGGTCAGGTTACTTGAAAACCCCGAACAGTTCCTTGCTGCAATCCTGATAGGCAATAATATCGTCAACATCACAGCCTCCGTACTTGCTACCGATGCGGCGCTTCTGTATTTCGGAAGCAGCGGGATTGCGATAGCCACAGGCGTGATGACCTTTTTTATCCTCGTCTTCGGCGAGGTTTTCCCAAAGACGCTTGCCTCAAGGAACCCCGAATATACGGCGATGCATGTTGTAAAACCCATACTTACTATAATCAGCATCCTAAAACCAGTTGTCTGGTTTATCACAACCATCGTGAATTCCATGATTGTGCTTTTCGGTGGCAAGGAGAGGGTAAGGCATCCCTTCGTTACAGAGGAACTGATCAAGATGATGTTAAAAGTGGGAGAAAAGGAGGGAACGATTGAAAAACACGAGCGTGAACTGATACATCGTGTATTTGAATTTACCGATGGCAAAGCGCACGGGGTGATGACGCCGAGAGAAAAAATCGTATGCATAGAGGAATCTAAAACGCTTGACGAAGCGCTTCTGCTGATAAACAATTCGGGTCATTCGAGATTGCCAGTGTATAGAGGTGATTTTGATAATATAGTAGGGATGATCTATGCCAAGGATTTCCTGAAGTTCAGGGATTATGAACTCAACAGGATAAAGTTGTTTCAGGTTCTGCGCCCCCCTTCTGGTCGTGAAAGCAGGAGAAGAAATCTCTTCGATATTGAAAGAACTCCAGCAAAAGAAAATGAATATTTCAGTGGTGGTGGATAATAATATGAGGGTTATAGGACTGGTCTCGATAGAGGATATTCTTGAGGAGCTTGTGGGAGAGATATTCGACGAGTATGATGTGGAAACGAACCCGGAAGTAGCACGCAAACTATAAATACTAAATTCGCCATTATGCGAACCAATGGCAGGCAGTGTACAAACTTTTTTACACCACCATAATCCCAAACTGCCTGCTATTTCCTCTATTCGACGGGGAACGTCAAGTCTAAGGGTTGACCAGAGGATCTGTCAAATTTCGGTTGCAGGCTGGCATTCTGGATTAACATAAACAATAACATTCTGTACTTTAAAACATTTTATTCCTGAACTGGTTTTAAATTGTCTATCCCCCATAGCTCGATATTATTCGTTTTAATTCCAATCAAAAGAACTGTTTTGGCAACATCACTATACTTTTCAAGCTGTTCAATAAATCTTTCTCGACCTTTCACTTCAACGAAGAGTAATTCATCGCCCTTTTTAGCAATTA
The DNA here is from genome assembly GCA_027371625.1 of Candidatus Methanoperedentaceae archaeon. Taxonomy (GTDB): domain Archaea; phylum Halobacteriota; class Methanosarcinia; order Methanosarcinales; family Methanoperedenaceae; genus Methanoperedens. Next base: position 4,171 of record DAHXMQ010000199.1, read on the forward strand.
TGTCGGGGACACCTACACTTTTAATGCCGTTATGGATATTATAAAGCTCGTCTGGAAGCCCATTCAAGCTAATAATTTCGTAACCATCTTCTCTTAATCTCTTTTCTGCCATCATCCTAAGCTCTTCATGTCCGATTCTTTCCTCGCTAACACTCTTCAAAGCTTCCTTTAATATAGGAGTGTCTGGAACGAGACGAAAATGTTTATATTTTTGAGAAGTATAATCTCTACGTATCAATCCAGCATCTAACAATCCTTTTACATGTCCTCCAGTCATGTTGGGAACATCTTCCATTTTCCAGCCGAATCGTTCATTAAAAAGTCCATGTTCTTCAATTCTTATTATTCCTTCAAGTACTCTTTTGTAATCACTACTCCCTTTACACAACCGCCGAACTGTACCAAATACTTCTTTCTCGTCCATGTATTACAAGAACCTAACTAACTCTGTTCCTATTTTCTATCTGAAGCTTTATCCAACTCCTGATAGCTTCTTCTACTTGAGTTCGATGCACTTCGAGCAGAGGATATAATTGTTCATCAAAGTTAACCCAAAAATTTGAAAATTCCATAAGAGCGTCATACTGTCCTCTTCTTATATGTTCTTCTCCCGATTGCTTGAGCACCTCATCCTTAAGCACCTCAAAAACTTTTTCTTTTTCCACTTTTATTCTTGACATATGTCTTACTCCTATATTATGTATGCACATGCGATACTTAAACTTCTTGTAA
>DAHXMQ010000202.1 GCA_027371625.1 Candidatus Methanoperedentaceae archaeon
GCCTTTCTTAATTCAACGGCATCCTTGGGAGGGTATATATGGACTTTTGCAGCATTCTCCCTAATCGCCGCCACAGCAAGTGGCGAAGCCCCAAGCGGGTTTTCATTCGAGCCGAGTTTTATTATATTCTCTGGAGAAAGCCCGTATTTTTTTGCGATTTCCTCGATGGATTTCCCCGCAACATACTCATTAATATCCTTCACCGAGGAACGCAGAAGCCTTTCAAATCTCATCCAGCACCGAAACAGCTTTATTCAATTGTTCTTTTGTGATTGTTAGCGGAGGAACGAAGCGCAGCACCGATTCCGAGGTGCAGTTGAGGAGAACGCCCATTTCCCTTGCCCTGTTTACAATGTCCTCGCATTTTATCGAGAGTTCCATCCCAACCATCAATCCTTTTCCGCGTATCTCCTTTACGTAATTCTTGTTCAGGCTTTCCAGTTTTTGAATGAGATAATTCCCTAGTTCTTCCGACCTCCTCACAAGCTTCTCTTTTTTGATGACATCTATATTTGCAATCGCTGCAGCACATGCAAGCGCATTCCCGCCGAAGGTCGAGGCATGGTCGCCGCGCCCGAAATTTGCAGCTATATCTTCACAAGCGAGCATCGCTCCCATGGGAAAACCTCCACCCATAGCTTTAGCAGTGGTCAGTATATCGGGTTCCACGCCAGAATGTTCTTTTGCGAACCATTTTCCTGTCCTGCCAAAACCAGTCTGCACCTCATCCAGAATTAACAATATTCCTTTTTCGTCGCATATCTCTCTCACTTCTTTCAGATAATCATCCGAAGGTACTATCACCCCACCCTCGCCCTGTATTGGCTCAAGTATCACGCCTGCCGTGTTTTCATGGATTGCAGCTCTTATAGCCCCGGCATCGTTATATGGAACGAATACCGCAGGCGCAAGCGGTTCAAACGGTTTCCTGTATTTTTCCTTGTAAGTAATGCTAAGAGCCCCCATTGTCCTTCCATGGAAAGCGTTCTCTGTGGCGATGAATTCCTTTCTGCCGGAGGCTTTTCGCGCAAGCTTCAGCGCTCCTTCAACTGCTTCCGCTCCCGAGTTACAAAAAAAAACTTTCTCCATGCCCGTAAGTTCAACAAGCTCCTCAGCAAGAACAGCCTGCTGTTCGGTGTAATAAAGGTTTGAGACATGGATCAACTCCTCTGCCTGCCGCTTTATTGCCTCCACAACCGAAGGATGGCAGTGACCCACGTTATTCACCGCTATCCCCGCTACGCAGTCTATGTATCCTTTACCATTGACATCGGTGACCACAGCGCCCCGTGCGCTTTTTATTGCTATTGGCTGGCGCGTGTAGGTGTTAAAAATATATTTCTCATATCTCTGGACTATCCCGTCATAATCAAGCTGCATTGATTCTCCAAATGTTATTTCGCGCCCGCTGTACCAAGAAGGCTGACTTCATCAATCATCACGGTTTCGCCGGGATGGACGATGATGCCTTTTTCCTGAATGTCATACGGATGCAGGGTTTCATCATGCTTGACGCCTCTCATCTTTAATATTTCGATTGCCCTTACCCTGCTTCCGCCTACCCTGAAAATATGCAGCTTGATTACCCCGGAAGAGAGATACTCTTCAACACTGAACTCCTGTGCGTCCTGTATCTCACTCGTCATGAGGGTAGTGCAATCAAGAAATTCAAGGTTTTTAATGAACTCGGAAACAATCTGCCTGACGTCTCTTTCTCCTGAAGATAATTTTATGGATGTTATGGAGTCGATGAAAACCCTTTTTGCTTTTACTGCTTCAACCTCAGTTTGAATTTGCTTGAAGATGTCGCCGATGTTTTTGGTTGCGGCAACAATGCCTATAGGACTGCTGTCGGGTATTTTTACAAATTTCGTATACTTGAACGGGTCAGCATATATTATCTTTATTTTTTTCTGGGATATCAGTCTCTCAATGTCCCAGCCGAATCTCCACATATCACGGATCATCCTGGAAGGCGTCTCTTCCATTACAACAAGTACCCCCGGCTCGTTATAATTCATAGCCCCTCCCACAAGATACTGTATCCCGAATGTTGTCTTGCCCGCACCAGGACCTCCTGTCACAATGATGACATCGTTCTCAACATACCCTCCTTCTATTAGCTCATCAAGCCCTGGAATAGCGGTTTTTACTTTGCCCATTCAGTTTCCTCGCTATCATGAGCAGATGAATTTATTAATATATATAATCGATTGTAAAAGAGATTAGGGATGAGCAAGAAACCTGTTCCTTTTGAACTCTTCGAGCACCAGTTCTTTCGCCGGGATGTCCTTGTCAGAGCACTTTTCTTCTTTCCATGCCTCTATTGAGCGAAAAATGAAGAACATGCCATCTTTTTGTTTGGATGTCTGGAGATTCGGATCCTCTGATTTTTCAAAAAATTCTCTGTATCCATCTAAGACTGTCATTGGAGCAAATGACGGGTTAATCAATAATGAAGCTTACTACGAATAGCGGGGAATTTATAATCTTTCCCTCACATAATGATTAAGGCAAAGTTATATATAATGTTGCCTTATCTAATTTCTTGGTGATATGTATGGATTTCTTTGAAAAAGTAAGAGGATTCCTGTTAGACCCGTCAAAAGCGTTTGACGCTGCTAAAGGAGAAAAACTGGAAGAAGCGATAAAATACTATGCGATTATTGCTGCAGTATATTCCGCGCTCCTTGCAGTATTGCTGACATTCATAGGCACAATGCTCGGCTCGCTGATGGGAGGTCCCATTGGAGGGTTGATTGGAGCGGGTGCGGGAGCAGGCGGAGGGATAATATTCTTTATATTGTTTATGATTTTCGCAATAATCGGGGCATTTATAGGTGGGGCTATTCTTCATATTTTCGTATACCTCGTGGGCGGAAGAAAAGGACTTGAACAGACGATAAAAGCTGTAATGTACGGCTCAACGCCGGGATTATTGCTTGGCTGGATACCAATTATAGGCTTCATTGCGGGGATATGGTCGTTGGTTCTTGAGATTCTTGGAATTCGTCAGCTTCATGAGCTCACGACTGGAAAAGCAGTTCTGGCTGTACTAATACCGATTATAATAGCGGTGGTATTAGCTGTGATTATAGCAGCACTTTTCATTGCATCATTTAGATCCGGAATTGTGCCTTATAGAGGTTATAGAGGCTATTAACCTCTATTTCTTCCTCTTTTCAATCCCTCGATCACAGCATCATACCTTTGGCATATCCTTTTGACAATATCCACCTCGGCATTCTTATGCGTGGGAATAAGGATATCTGCCGTCCCGATTTCCTTCCCATCGCTTGATACACCGTAATCAGGCGCGATTTTTACGCCATCAGAGGAAATCCCGAGGCGCAGTTCATTTACTATACGTGACACCATTTCGGTCTGTGGCGTCACTTTTGTCGCAATGGAATACGCTTTTTCTATGTACTCGTTCTTCAATCCTGAGATGTATTCTATACTCTCCCTTACTTTCCTTTTACTGCCGTACTCGGCAAGGATATTAACCGAATTAATCAGCTCCTCAAATGTTGCACCTGAAACCTCAATCACCCTTCCCTCAAAGTACTTCTTCACCCGCTCTTCATAACCTCTTGGGAGCACAAGCACACCCAGGTCAGCCAACTTATCCAGCACCTCGTCAGTGGGAGCATAAGGGTTTATCACCTCGTATTCCTCAATTCCAGCAAGCGACATCAATGATTCGTACATCGGCGTGACGCCAATCCCCTGCTTTCCGAGCCATTTATCAAGCCCCATCTTCTGCTCTCGCGCAAGTTCTATAATCTTCCGCTTGATGGCTTCAGGCTCTGTGGAATCGAGGTTGAAATACTCGGCAAACCTCTGTGTTGTCTGGAGAAGCCTTGTTCTTCCCTGCGGTGTGGCTGATACAAGACCGTTTTCCTCAAGCTCCCTGACATGGTCGTATGCGGCAGCGCCTCTTCTGTACACGAGTTCTGCAACCGTGAGGGGCTGGTGATATGCTATCATGGCAAGCGTGCGAAGCACAGGCGAACGAAGCTCTTTCGGCGCAAGAGATCGAACTTTTTCCGCATATTCTGGCTTGACTTGCATCACGAACTTTCCTTCGATCTCCCTTATCTCGATGGCGCTGCCCCGCTGCGTATATTCCTCCATCAACTGACTGAGAAGCAACCTTGCGTTCTTCCCCGTAAGCTTTCGAAGCTGTTCCTCATCCAGAGGTTCACCTGAAGCAAACAGTGCCGCCTCAATAATCTCCTTATCGCCGCTCATGAAGCCTGCCTCCTTATGAAAAGCTCGCCAAAAAGCTCTTCCTGTTCAAGCCAGATCTCTTTTTTTGTCGCAAGGAAAAGAAGGGCGAGATATGCCATTACCTTTCCTGCCCTGTCAAGTGGTGAAGAGAGGTCTGAGAATTTTATGTCCTTTTGTTTCTCAAACAGTTCATCCAATAAGTCTCTCATCATCCCGACCCTGCTTTCAATGTCCTCTTCATGTGCAACGGAAAGCACCTCCTCGATTGTTGCACGCCGCTCTTCTCTTTTGGTATCGAAACGCTCAAGCCGCCGCTTCTCAACCACCTCAGCCTTCTTGAGTTCAGCCAATAATTCCTCAAGCGTAACAGGTCGCCTTGACGAGCGGCGAAGTGGCATTGCAGGCACGGGATAATCGGTGATCTCGAACTGCACCGCATCGTCTTCACTGGTTTCCTGCGGCTCATCAACTTCCACAAGCACATTGGATTTCATGCGCAGGAGAATGGCTGCGTACAGGAGAGTCCTTCCTGAGACTCGCAAATCCATCTTTTCAAGCTCCTCCACGTGACGAAGGAACTTGTCAGTGACCTCGACTATGTCTATGTTCCATGGGTCGATTTCCCCGTTCTTGGCAAGGGTTACAAGGATTTCTATCGGCTCTTCCAGTACAGCTTCGCTGCAAAATACCTCAGCCTCTCCTTCGGTCATATTTGTATGGATAATAGCATATAGAAGCACATAAGTTTTGTCATAGAGTCAGCTTTCTCCCATCCTTTGTCAGCAGCACCACGCGGCTGTTCACAGAATCATCCGCAACACAATAACCCAGCGCCGCAGCCACCTTCTTTGAGAAATCCAGCACTTCCTCATGCAAAGGCATGTTGTCCAGAGACAATCGCTTTCTTGAAAAACCGAGATGCATGTAAGCTTTTAATTCAACAAAATCAGGCTCGGCGGCTTCTATCAAACGTGCAAAACCCTCAGGATTCGCCATATTGACGCCCTTCGTTAAGGTTATCCTGACCGCAGTCCTGGATTTTGAATCTTTCAAAATC
>DAHXMQ010000220.1 GCA_027371625.1 Candidatus Methanoperedentaceae archaeon
GCCTTATCTACGATTAAAGATGGCAACTCTCTAACCCCTGCCCAAGCCAGCGCGCAGCCCATAGTTATAGTTAATTCTCTCGAACAGGTTTTAGCGCAGCCTTCTGCCCTTGGAGGCGACGGAGCCAGTTTTACCGTTACACGTACTTCTTCAACCTCGACCCAGACCATTTCTCCTGTATCAAGAGGGCGCAGAGTTTTAGTGGTTGTTCACGGCTTTGCGCCTCATTCAAGGCAAGGTCATGGCAGGAGATTTGGCGAAGGATTCGGTGGAAGATTTGACGATTAAGGTGCTGCTACAACCCATGCATTATTAAAGCCCTGACCATTCGTATCTCCGCGTTTTGTATCGTTAGTGTAATAGTACAGTGGCATTTGCTTATACGTGGTTTGCTCCGACCCTACACTATTGGCTATATTGCCGAAGTCAGACGTGTTCAATAAAGACGGCGCAACAATGTTCTCGGTATAAAATACATGCCAGATGTTCAGGCAGGCGCCTGTGCAATTGCTCACTCCTGGCGTATCTCTGGCAAAGGTATAGAGGGTATTTCCTTTTCCATCAACCAGATATGTCAGATTGTCTTTATCAGCGAGAAACACTGTGTATGGTCTGGCGACAAACCATGCATTTATTATTCCTTCTCCTTTAGTATCGCCCGGATTTACATCCTGGGAGTAATAGTATAATGGCCATCCTTTATAGGTGGTCTGTTCCTTTCCATCGGTTCTTGTAATTGTTCCAAAATCAGAGGCATTGAGGTCAGGTGAAACAGTTATGTTTTCCTGGTAAAAAACATGCCATATATCAACACACCCGCCTGTGCATTTACTGTCTCCCGCAACATCCCTTGCGAACATGTATAGCGTTAACCCTTTGCTATCCACGAGATAATTCCCGGCAGAGAGTTTAACCGTCGGCACTACTGTAGGCTGTACCGTAGGTACCGGCGTTGGTTTGACAGTTGGTTGAGTGCAACCACTAACAATTAATATAGCTAATACTCCGAATAGGACTAATGAAATACTTTTTTTCATCGATATCACCCCAATAATAATTTGCAGAACCTGTTAATAAGTATTTGCTTTTCAAGAATTCTGAGAGATATACATGATATAACCGGGACTTTATTTGTATCTCTTGTGCTAATCCATGTGGCTTTGAATGCCAGATGGATTGAGGCTGCAATAATAAAGGCTTTTAAGGGAACAAATACAATAAAAAAGCAGGAAGTGAAATTATAAACCAAATAGAACTTTTGAAAAGGTTTTTATCATGAAAAGAACCCAAATAAAGTTTATTTCCTATCAGCGTTCTGCATCGAAATTAAATATCGTTTAAATCCAGGTAAGATTGAGGCGAATTAAATGAAAATTACAAAGAAAATAGTAATAATGTTTGCTGCGGTTCTGCTAATTCTGGCACCAACGGCAGTAACTGTATTTGCCCAACCTACAGGTATGCCGGGCATTGCCGGAGAAAGAGGATACGCTAGAAGTATTGTTGAACCTGTACTCATGGGGCACGGGTTTGCAATAAATCCATCGAATGAATCCCAGTATCACATCCTTGACGTGACCGCAATAACAGCGGCTAATATCTCGTCGAGCACTATCCGCTCACTGCTTTCAGAGAATAAAACAAGGGCAGAGATTGCAACGGATATAAGAAACTATATCCAAAATGCACCGACAACGGCAAAGGGAGACCTCTGGTTTGCGGGTCAGGCATACGCTCTTGACGTAACAAACTATAACAACCAGTCCCTTACCGGAAATGTAATGACACTGCCACCGCGCGGAACAAATTATTCTACCTTTACTCCGACCAACGTAGGAAGCATCTCGCTTTCATTGTCGGATTATGAAGGGGCACTTGTTTCAACAGGCACCCTGACAATGAACAGCACGACTTATAACGTGCTGCTGACGTCTCCTGTGATGCCTTCAAGAGGCGGGATGTTCGGAATGGGTGGCTACGGTAACGGAATGCACGGAATGGGCGTTTCCGGGTCGCATAACAACAATGGAATACTCGGACGCATTTTTGGTGTTTTCGGAATGCACAATCCCAGAAGAGGATAAGAGGCGGTATTGGTTGAATACGTCGAAATTGGCTTACTTAGCCTACTTTTATACACCACAAACTGTCCAATCTAAGTAAGTAACGATAAAGTATTCAACCAATTATTTATTTCATTTTTTTGAAACTACTTTCAACGAATTTCAGGGAATTCTTATATGGTCTTTCATCCCATAATTAACCATGAATCTCTGGAAAGCATTGGCTTTGGTCATGATTTGCCTGCTTGCTGTTGCAGTCGGGCTAAAGTTTATATTTATAGAGGCGCATACATTCCAGCTTGACGATAAGCAGAAGAATTTCGCAATAAACTCAGCCAGAAAGGGGTTAGAAAATGAAACCGGAAGCGATAGTTTCAATGTTACAGTCCCGGATCACGGGTCTATAATTCCTACCCCTGAAGGGAATAAAAAGGTAGTTCGTGTTGTTTTCACACACGCAAACACAACCCTGATCGCCCTCGTCGATATGGACACAGGGAGCGTGGTTGAAAAAATTAGGATAGAATCCAGTGGATGGATGACGGGGTACCAGATTCAAAACCCGAGGCGCTGGGGCAACCTGTTTAAAAAGTGACACATGGTAACTATAATGGAATTGCAGGACGTCTGGAAAATTTACCGCATGGGTGAGTTTGACGTGCCAGCGCTTCAGGGAATAAACCTTGCCATCGAAGCAGGGGAGTTCGTAGCGATCACGGGACCGAGCGGATGCGGCAAGTCAACCATGCTGAACATGATCGGCTGCCTTGACAAGCCCACCCGGGGAAAAGTATTGCTTGAAAGCAGGGATATATCCGAATACAACAGCAATGAACTGGCACGCGTAAGGGGAAAAAAAATCGGGTTCATATTCCAGACCTTTAACCTGTATCCTACCCTGACAGCACTTGAGAATATTCAACTGCCGATGAGGATTCATGAAATTCCTGATAGGGAGGTGGAGGAGATTTCAAAAAAACTTCTGGACACTGTAGGTTTGGCGGATCGTGCAAACCATTTTCCTGCCCAGTTATCAGGGGGACAGCAGCAGAGAGTGGCAGTAGCGAGGGCGCTTTCCACAGATCCTTCCATTCTCCTTGCGGATGAGCCAACAGGGAATCTTGATACAAAGGCAGGAGGAGAAGTAATGGAGGTTTTCAAACGTTTGAACAGCGAGGGATTGACTATCGTGATGATAACGCACGACATGAGAATCGCAGGATATGCGGGAAGAGTAGTGAAAATGCTGGATGGGAAAATAATAGGTGAAACATGAAATTATTAAATATAATTCTTATACTGATGTCTTCAGTGTTACTGACACAGGTCGCATCCGCACAATCAAATCAACTTGTGACCGAAAGTGCACCTGTCTATCCCGGAGAGACGACCTATGTCTATATAGTGGTAAACAATACAGGATTCGGAGTCGGTAATGGATTCTTGAATGACGTAACAGTGAGGCTGGAGCCAAAAGACGCAGCCTCAGCCAATGCAGTGACAATACTTGATACTACGTATTCACTGGGAAATATAGAGAACTGGGGCGACCAGAGAACAGCAAAGATAAAAATACATGTAAATTCCGATGCAGCCGAAGGCGATTATTTTTTTAATGTGTTTATTTACTACCGGGGTCAGCCGATAAGTGGCAATACTCCTGCGCCTCTTGCATCAACCGAGATCAAGGATCAGATATTAACAATCAAGGGAACCCCTGTTGTAGTGCTGCTCAACTCAACGCTTGGCGTGGTATCACCGACGAGCATCAACAACGAGACGCTTGTGTTTAAAAATACGGGTACTGGCACGGTACAGAACGCTGTGGCGCAAATCGACCTGAGTGGCTCATCCTTTTCAATCCTCGGTGGAGGAACGCAGTTTTATCTTGGCAATCTGAAGCCGGGGGATGAAGCAGACGTGAAATTTGACCTTGCAGTCGATATTACCGCAACTCCCGGTGTATATAACCTTCCTGTAACAATCACGGGTACGAACAATTATTCATCAGATAATTTTGTCGGACTGGTCGTTGCAGGAACAACCGATTTCGAGGTCAGTTACCAGGAGACTTTAGGTTCCCTTTCGCTCAACGTTGCAAATGTGGGGGTGAATCCAGCAGGTGCCGTGACCGTGAGCTTGCCTGTTCAAAAGAATTTCACCGTGGTAGGAAGCAGTTCATCCGTGCTCGGAAGTCTAAACCCCGGCGACTACACATCAGCAATATTCCAGCTTATGAAAAATCCTGGAACTGGGAACATCCTCAATGTAGTGATACAATATACCGATACCAGCGGATTGAGACATTCGATCACAAAGAACCTGGTCGTACAACTCACATCAGAAGCGCAGACAGGAACCGGCAGAGGAGGAGGTATCTCTTATACAACATGGCTGCCCATTGTTGTTATTATAGTAATTCTGGTCACATACTGGCAGCGAAAGAAAATTTTTGGAAGAACCGAGGGGAGAAAATGAAACTATTGAATATAATCTTTATACTTGTATCGGCAGTGCTGCTATCGCAGGTTGCTTTCGCACAATCCAATTATCTTGTATCTGAAAATGCGCCTGTTAGTCCAGGGGATACGCTCTATGTCTATGCACCGATACCTGATCTTGGATTCGGTCCTTTTCTGAACGATGTAACAGCAAAACTTGAGCCTGCGGACAATGCCTCAGCCAGTGCAGTGAGCATACTTGACGACACGTATTCGCTTGGAAATATACAGCAATGGGGCGACCAGCAAACCGCTAAATTCATTATCCATGTAAATTCGGACGCTGTGGAAGGTGATTATTATTTCAATGTGTATATCACATACACGGGTCAGCAGATAAGCAGCAATATT
>DAHXMQ010000224.1 GCA_027371625.1 Candidatus Methanoperedentaceae archaeon
AAGAACATCCTTTCAAAGGCGCTTGAGGCGGCGGAGGCAAGGGAAGCCGCAAGGAAGGCGCGCGAACTCACGCGGAGAAAGAACGCACTTGAGGTAAGTTCGCTTCCAGGAAAATTAGCCGACTGCTCTGAGAAAGACCCGGCAAAGAGCGAGATATACATCGTGGAAGGCGATTCGGCAGGCGGAAGCGCGAAGCAGGGACGCGACAGGAAGTTCCAGGCGATTCTTCCTCTACGGGGTAAGATATTAAACGTGGAGAAGGCGCGCCTGACCAAGATTTTGAAGAACGAGGAAATCCGTGCACTCATAACAGCCATAGGCGCTGGCATAGGCGAGGGCGAGGAATTCGATGTCAATAAGGCGCGGTATCACAGGATTATTAGAATGACAGATGCAGATGTCGATGGAAGCCATATCAGGACGCTTCTGCTGACGCTGTTTTACAGGTACATGCGCCAGCTTATCGACATGGGTTTTGTGTATATCGCCCAGCCTCCGCTTTTCAAGGTGAAGAAAGGCAAAACGGAGTTTTATGTGTATAACGAGGAAGAGCTAAACAAGAAGCTGGCTGAGATAGGAAGGGAGGGTATTGCGATGCAGCGCTACAAGGGTCTCGGTGAGATGAATCCCCAGCAGCTCTGGGAGACCACGATGGATCCCGGAACAAGAACGATGCTCAAGGTCTCGCTTGAGGATGCGATAAAGGCTGATGAGATTTTTACGATACTCATGGGCGATAAGGTGGAGCCCAGGCGCGAGTTCATCGAGAGGCATGCCAGGGAAGTCAAGAATCTGGATGTTTGAGGAATGAACGCATGAATATGGAGATTCTGGAGAGGTTACAAAAAATAAGTGAACGGTTGAAGAAGAATTATAATGCTGAAAAAGTCATTCTCTTTGGCTCATACGCCAGAGGAGAAGAGACCGAGGATAGCGATGTGGATTTGCTTGTCATTGCGCCCCGAAAAGAAAGGTTTTTTGAAAGGATTGCTGCTGCAAAACGCCTGATCCGCGACCTGAGAAGCGGTCTGCCGATTGCGCCTATTGTACTTACTCCGGAAGAAGCTGAGAAGAGAAAAAATGTTGGATATCAATTCATAAATGATATTTTGGAGAACGGGGTAAGTTTATGAACAATCCGCAGGTTTCTTTATCTTCCGAATGGTTGAGTATTGCAAGAAAAGACTGGGGGCGTGTTTACCTTATGCTCGAAAACGGCGATGCGGATGCTGCCGCAAAATACAAACATGAATTAGAAGATTTTAGAAGTTTATGTGAAAAGGTATCCGGATACTATTTTGCTGAAAGATATCCGCCATTAGGTGAATTGGATTTAAGGCCAGAGGATGTCAAGAAGGCTTTGA
>DAHXMQ010000226.1 GCA_027371625.1 Candidatus Methanoperedentaceae archaeon
AGCAATATAATGAATAAGCCAGTAAATAAAATGGAGAGCAAGGAAGGCATTGGGATGATTACAGGGTTTGCAAAGCTACTGTTTACGATAATTTTTTTAGCAATCAGCGTCTGGATGCTGTGGATTTCATATCAGGTACTGGCTGAGGCGGTCAAGACATATATTCTGTAAACTCTATGCCATGAACTCAGTTTTCTTGCTAAATCATTGTCAAACATGGATGTTTTGTGGCAAAAACCCAATTTTATTGCCAAATAGTTGCTGGGTGTTCTTTTAATGTTGACATTACATAGAACAAATTGTAATTAAAATAAGGGAGGTTAAACATATATGAAGAACTGGATCAAATATATTGCGGCTGCTGCCATTGCAGGGGCGGTCATGGGGATAGCGTATTACTATCCTGCGGAACTCTTCATAGCTTTTGCTGCAGGATGGTTGTTCGGAATTCCGGCGGCTTTCGTTGCATATATGCTGTATGCGTTGTTCGTCCTCAGTAAAGAAAGAAAGCACAGGATTGAGGTCTCCATAATGCCGACAGAAGCTCTCAGAGCCATAGCACGAAGGGAGGCAGAACTGAAGAGAGAGAAGGAGATATTGCTTGAAGAGGCGAAAAAGGTAAAGTGAGGTAAAGTTTGTAAGCAGCCCCCGTCTTTTGATGGGGGCATTTTTTGTTTATATGCATGAGGTTGAGATTGAAATATGAATGTTTCAAGGCGCATAGGCATTGACTACGAGCTTGCCAGGAAGATGAAGCCATATCTGGAAAAGCATAACGGTAATTTCGGAGATGCACTCAAGGAGATGATAGCCAGCGCAGAAAATTACCCGCTCACGAACTCGTCTGCTATAGACAAATTTTTATTTAACTGGATGCTTGCGCATGTTGAGGATACGCTGATTCCTGATGATGTTCTTGATGGACTGATTAATCCAGCGCTGGTAAATTCGATGAGTGAACTTGAAGATTACTTGGAGCGCAGATTCGGTGAACTTGGTTGGGGTATTAACCTGTCATTAAAATACGATAGCAATGTTTTTCCCCATGAGGTACTGATGGAAATAAGAGGCTCCCATACCAGAATAAGATTCGTTGCCTGCATAATATCCCAGTACCTGATTAAGAATTTACTAAGCATAGTTCCGCTTGGGATAAAATCTATCACTGATTTAAATGACTGCGTGAAAGTCGAACTCTCAAGATCGAATAAGATGGAAGCCCGGAAAAGCCTGATTGCCTTTTTTGGAGGAAAGGAAATAATAAAGACCATAAATAACCGCCCTGATTTCTGGAAGGCTTTGATAAACAGGCATGTTTTAAGCAATTACAATATGGTCACTGTTCACAGGAATTATTTTGAGGACCTGCTTGCAGGTAAGGTGCCTGTGGGTGAAATAACGATAGAAACCCTTGCAAAAAAGCCGATTCGGGAAATACCTTTAAAAGAGATGCTTTTGCTGATAAAAGAGGTTTACGAGACTTCAAGAGTCGCGGACAGGGTGGATATCGAGAATGATTCTATAATAGTGTCTCATGGTTATAGAACCAAAGACGCAGTCGAGAAATTAAAAAAGAGCCTCATCATGCTTTTAGAAGCTAACGGTCATTTGTATGATGTAAAATCAACAGCCAGCATGATTGTACTCAGACACAGGTCTGATGCGCTCGGTAGATTTAAGCTTGAGGGCTTACAAAATAAAGATGGGAGGAATTTCTACGGTGAAAAAAGAGGTTAAAGAACAGTTTGATATTGCAAGAAAAAGCGGAGATAAATGATAAAAATAAAAAGGGTGTACGAAGAACCTGATAGAGGCGATGGGTTCAGAATACTGGTGGACAGGCTCTGGCCCCGGGGTTTGAGCAAGGAGAAAGTGAAAGTGGATTTGTGGCTAAAGGATATCGCGCCAAGCGATGCGCTCAGAAAGTGGTTCGGGCATGAACCTGAGAAATGGGATGAGTTCAAGCGCAGGTATTCCGAAGAATTAAAGGATAAAAAGGAACTGGTGGATTTGATTATAGAAAAAGCGCATGGCGTAGTCACTTTACTTTACGGGACAAAAGAGGAGAAATATAACAATGCCGCTGCATTGAAGGAATACATCGAGAGCCATGCGTTGGGTGCAAAAAAATAAAAAGATAATAGGGATTACATTGATGAAGCCGCTTTTGATTTAAATCTAAAGGGCTGGGTTAAGAATCTTGAGGATGGACAGTCAAGGTTGTGTGCGAAGGCAGAAGTGAGAACATCGAGGATTTCATAAATAAAATAAAAATATGTGAATATCCAATCAGGGTTGATGATGTGTATGTTGAATTCTTCCCTGTAACAGGGGAGTTTAAGGATTTCACCATAATCAGAGAAGAAGATATTGTTTTTGCAACATACGAATGTATCGACGCCTTGTGCATATCCATGCAGCAGATGAATAAGAAACTCAGGAACCAAGCCGGATAGATACCTAACCTCCCACAGTAGCCCCTGACTTTTTCAAAAGGCAGGGGAACTCTAATGCAAAAGCATCCTATCTCTCTTGCAAACACAAATGCACAGCCACAAATCTGCGTTCATCCGCTTTCATCTGCGGTTCGTTTTTCCGTAATATAAAGGCTGCATCGTTTTCCTATAGGCGCTGAACAGTTAAAAATATTTAATTCAAAGGTCGCTTTGAGTTTGTATGGAGTTCGTTGTTTATGACGAGCCTCACTTTGTGGTGCCGTCATGCAGGCAGACGCCCATATTTTTGACAAAAATTAAATACTTTGAAAAACAATAATCCTTTTGTGATTCCAAAATGCTTAGTGAAACTGTAATTTCAAAGGGCTATCAGACCGTAGTACCAGCAAGTATAAGAAAAACCTACAAAATAGCGCCAGGAGATATACTCGAATGGGTAGAAAATGAGAAAGGAATACTGGTGCAGGTGAGGAAAAAAAGAACCTTAAAGGACATAATCGGGATTGTAAAAACGGAAGGAGATGCGGTTGAGTCGAAGAAAAAAATCCAGAAGGGGCTTAAATGATTTTTGCCGACTCCTCGTATTTTATAGCGCTGGCGAGAGAGAAGGACAGGTGGCATAAGGATGCCTTGAAGCTCGCTGAAAAAATCAACGATCCACTTCTGGTCTCTGACCTTATTATCAGTGAAAGTGTCACGATGTTAGGTTCGCTGGAAGGCGGAAAAGTGGGGAAGTTGCTTTATGAATACTTCTTAGACAATTGCAAAATAGAGTTCATAGATAGCGAGATGCTGGCAAAGGGAATGGAGACATTCTTAAAGTATGATGGTTCGATATCTCTTGCAGATGCGGTTTCTGTGGAAATGATGAAAGAAAACAGGATTAAAAAGATAATATCCTTTGATGCCGACTTTGATAAAGTAAGAGAAATAGAAAGGCTACATTAGTGTTTTGATTACGAATCTGCTGCAAAACCCTATTTCGCCTTCTTCCTTATGACAGCCACATCTCCGAGCGTGGTTCCACGAATAAACCCGCCCCCTCTCTGGTCCTGCGAAGACACTCTCTCGGTCAATTTGATATTCAGCGCAGTCTCAAGTTTTTTCCTGACAGTATCCTCGGGTATAAGCTCCTCGCGCTCGATTTTCCTGATAAGCGCAGCCTTTTCCATCATCTTCGAGGCAAGCGCTTCGATGGTCAGTCCCTGAGACTCCCTGGCTTTCTTGATAATCGAGGCGTAATCAGGAACGATTTCACCTTCGAGTTTATCAAAAACATCCTTTCTTGGCTTGTGGGTCACAATAACCTTTTCAGTCGGCAGGATTTTCCTCGATACAGGAGACCACTTATCCGCAGGTTTCCCGTACCGGGAGCACTTTCCGCAAACGTCCAGAACACTTCCCTCAACATTAACACGAATCGGGTTTCCTTTTATATCACTGCCGCATATTTCGCATTGCATTTTTCGACGAAAACTCTATATACCGTCCACGCTTAAATATCATTCTATACAATGTCCGAAGCTCAGGAAACCCAGCAAAGCCCGATAGCAATGGGAAATAACGATTTCTCCCGCTATCTTATGGACAGGATAAAAATGCTTGAGGAGAGGAATGCTCTTCTCAGGGAACAGGCTAATAAGATAGAGCTTGAGAAACGTTTTACTGAGGGCCAGAACCTCAAGTATGAAAGGGAACTGCGGCAGTTAAAAAGCGAGCTTGACAGAATAAAAACCCCTCCGCTGGTTGTGGGAACCGTGGTGGATGTACTTGAGAATGGAAAGGTAATTATAAGGAGCAGCACAGGTCCCCAGTTTGTGGTAGGTTCATCCCAGTTCATAAACGGCAGCGAGCTTGTACCGGGAGCTGTGGTTTCACTGAATTATCAGACCCTTGCAGTTATCGGAATCCTGCCATCCTCGCGCGATCCTTTCGTGCACGGAATGGAGGTTATAGAGTCCCCGAATGTATCGTATTCTGATATTGGCGGTCTGGATGAGCAGATTCGTGAGCTTCGCGAAACAGTGGAAATGCCGCTCACCAAACCCGAGGTGTTCGAACGAATAGGGATAGAGCCTCCAAAAGGCGTGCTGTTGTATGGCGCACCCGGAACAGGAAAAACACTCCTTGCCAAAGCGGTGGCAAGCCAGACAAAAGCCACATTTATCAGGATTGTGGGCTCTGAACTTGTGCAGAAATACATAGGCGAGGGAGCAAGGCTTGTGCGTGACCTTTTCAAAATGGCAAAGGAAAAATCCCCCAGCATCATATTTATCGACGAGCTTGATTCCATCGGGGCGAAGCGTCTTGATACCGCCACCTCAGGCGACAGGGAGGTGCAGCGAACATTGATGCAATTGCTTTCGGAAATGGATGGTTTTAATGCCCGCGGGAATATCAGGATTATCGCAGCAACAAACAGACCCGATATCCTTGACCCTGCCTTACTTCGCCCGGGCAGGTTTGACAGGTTTATAGCAATCCCAATGCCCAACAGGGAAGTGCGGGCAATAATTTTGAGAATCCATTCAAGAAAGATGAAGCTTTCAGAGGACGTTGATTTTGACGAACTTGCTTCTATTACTGAAGGGGCAAACGGTTCTGACCTTAAAGCAATTGCCATGGAAGCCGGCATGTTTGCTGTAAGAGAGGAACGCTATAGCGTCGGGATGCATGATTTCAAAAATGCGATTAAAAAATTATTAATTCCCACCACAAAACCCAATCTGCATTCCGAAGGGATGTTTGCCTGATTTGTGTAAGTGGATTTCGAGTATTTGGTGGTTGAGTATAAAGCATTAAATATTCTGGAGCTTTGATGGAAACAATAGCAACTATACTTGAAAAAATCCTTGATGACCTTCAGTCAGTCGGTGGCATCGAGCTATCTGCCATCGTTTCAAAACAGGGATTACTGATGGTTTATAAAGAGACGACCTCAGGGCTTAACAGCGAAGCGCTTGCTGCATTGACTGCTACTTTATACATGTCTGCGGAATCCACCACCACACGGCTCAGTAACCAGAAACCGAAATCTATTATAGTGGAAACCGAGGATAAGCATCTCATAACATATGCAGCAGGTTCTGATGCATTAATTGTAGTACTGGTTGGGAACAAGGGCTCTATCGGCTTGATTCTGAACGAGTTGAAAAACGCTACTGAAAAAGTCAGCAAACTCATCTGAAGCGTTCGAAAACTATAATACAGCACACGACAAAAGTTAAAAGATGGGCTTGAAGCTCTTATTAGTGTTGTTCTCACTTGCGGTGGTCTCAGGATGCATCGCCTGGGAAAAGGAGGTAAATACTATGGAGAAGATTACTGTTTCAAGCGAGGCATTTAAGGAGGGTGAAGCAATCCCGTTAGAATATACCTGCGATGGAAAAGATGTTTCACCTCCGCTATCATGGAAAGGAGTACCTGAAAATGCGAAGAGCTTAGCGCTGATAATGGATGATCCTGATGCTCCAATGGGAACATTCGTTCACTGGGTGCTCTTCAATATTCCTTCTGACACAACGACGCTTCCTAAGGGAATTCCGAGAAACCAGACCCTTGCTGACGGAAGCAGCCAGGGAATGACGGATTTCGGCAGAACTGGTTACGGCGGTCCATGCCCTCCGAGGGGGACGCACAGGTATTATTTCAAGGTATATGCCCTTGACACAATGCTTGACCTGCGGAGTGCAACCAAGCAACAGCTTGAAAACGCTATGAAAGGGCACGTGCTTGCACAGGGCGAGCTGATGGGAAGATATGCAAGATAGTATGCTGGTATATAGATATTGCATTGGCAGAACTGGTGGGTATTGATAAATATAAAGCAGAAGAAATGGTGGAAAAACTCCTATGGCCGGGGGAGTTAATGGAAAAATGCAGCGGACGATTCAAAATTGTCTAATCTGGAGATCAGGATCTTCAGACCTTACTTGTGGAACCACAAAAACCAATGAACTATTATTCAATAAAAAAATAATCTATTTTTTTCCAAATTTAAACCACAATCCTATTGAAGAAAGAAGAAGCACATAGAGAATTGAACATGGCCGATAGAATAGCCCTTACTATCACAAGGAGAAAGCTCACTGAAATATTGATGGGTCTGGTTGCATTATTTTTGACAGTGAGTGTGGTGGCGGCGATATTGAAATATCTATGGCCGCAGACATCGTCTGTCAGTGAAGCAAGCATGGTAAGAATAACCGCTGTGGATGATGTACCCGTAGGCATTACAGGAAAACCGTTTGTGTTTCATGGCAAAGCTGCCTTACTTTTACACATGCCTGCAGGTTTCAGGTGTTTCGGGGCTGTATGCACTCATCTTGGATGTATAGTAAATTCAAAGCTCGATGATGGTGATATCCTCTGCCCATGCCATCTTAGCAGATTCGACCCGAATACAGGTGCTGTAATTTCGGGACCTGCGCCATCGCGCCTGCCTACCATTGATGTTGAAGTAAGAGAAGGGACAATCTATGCGCTCAAGTGGAAAGACCTGGCTTATGTGATATCCATCCCATTTTATGCAGGTGCTGCATGAGGCAAAGCATACCATGACGATTCCAACCCGCGAAGATGTTATTAACATCTATAGAAAACGAGCCAAGCGTTACGATATCACTGCAAACCTGTATTACCTCATAGGATTCAGGGAGGGGGCTTATAGAAAAAAAGCTGTCGATGCACTCAATCTGCAGCGTGGAGATACTGTCGTGGAGATCGGCTGTGGCACAGGCATGAACTTCTCACTACTACAGCAGGCGATAGGACATGATGGAAAAATCATCGGCGTTGATTTGACCGATGACATGCTGGCACAGGCTCGAAAAAGGGTAGAGGAAAAGGGATGGGCAAATGTCGAGCTTGTGGTGAGTGATGCAGCATCATACAAATTCCCTGAATGTATTGATGGGATCATCTCTACTTTTGCACTTACACTGGTTGCGGAGTATGACAAGGTCGTCCAGAACGGATGCCTGGCTTTAAAGCCGGGAAAACGGTGGGCAGTGCTTGATTTTAAAATGCCCTCAAGCCGTGTCTCGTGGTTAGCACCATTATTGGTCTTACTAACCCGGCCATTTGGCGTAACCGTTGAACTGGCAGAACGCCACCCGTGGGAATCCATTAATAAGTACCTCAGGAATGCCTCCATGACCGAGTTCTATATGGGCTTTGTCTATATAGCTGCAGGTGAGCGGGCGAGAGATGGATGTTGATGAGGACTTCAACTGAAGATTCTTGATTTGGATTCATCGCGCTAACATTCCAAGTCCTGTCTAACGAGTGTAACTATTGGGTATCTCTTCCTCGCCAATCTCACCCTAATCTTTTATGTGACTTGTGCTTTATAAAAAAAATAAAAATGTACCAGGCTTAGTTATTTTAAACCCTCAAATTAAACTGGGAAAGTAATGAAGTAGTTTTGCCTCGATAAATTTATCCACTCCAAAAATCATCATCAATCCTGCAAGTATCAGGGCTAGCCCGGAGAGCTTTTTAAAGAACGGGCCCCTCTTCACGAACCATGTAACATTGCCCGACACTCTTTTCCCTGAATATGCTATTATTAGCATTGGGATACTGACACCTGCTGAATATACTAAAAGAAGAAGTCCGCCATGAAATAAACCACCCGTGCTTGCTGAACTCTCGGCAACGAATGCAAGCACAGCGCCCAGAATGGGACCAACGCAGGGTATCCAGACTATACCTAGGGACATACCAAGGAAGACCCCTCCAAGAAGTCCTTCTTTGGGGGCTATCGATTCAATGTTTCCAAGAAATGGTATGTGCTGCCGTCCCAAATTAACAATATAGCTTGATATCCTGATATATTCGTTGTTTATATCATTGTCAAATAAAACAGCACCCATGCCTATGATGAAAAATATAGCGAACCACCGCAGGTAATCAGCAAAAGATGCAAAAGATGCCAGTGCAGAAACCAGAATACCCATCACTGTGAACGTAATGGACATCCCGGAGACGATAGCAAGTGGACGGTATCTGGAGCCTACAGAACCTGATAATACTGCAGGCAGTATGGGGAGGACACACGGCGTAATTACTGTTGCCATTCCTGCGATAAAAACCAATAGTACTGATGGCGCTGTAGGCATTTATTGTCTGTTTTTTCGCTCATGTTCTGCGCCAGTGCAACTGCTGTACCTAATACCAGCAGCATTCCGAGCATTCCAGCAGCTAAAGCAGTCTTTTTTCATATTTGTCATCTCATTGTAAGATATGATAATACTATATAAGAATTTACCCTGATATTACTTTATCTCCAATCCCCTAACGAATATTCCCTGTTCCACGATCTCTCCAATTATCTTTCCTCCCAGCTTCTTCGAAGCCTCGCGCGCCTCGCTCTTTGATACCACGACCACAAAACCCATGCCCATATTAAATGTCTTGTACATCTCGACCTCATCCACATCCCCCTCCTCTTGAAGGAATCTGAAAATGGACTGTGGCATAAGCGGGTCTGTGATATCAAATCCATGTCCAGTGATGCGGTGGAGTTTCATAAGCCCGCTCCCGGTTATATGGGCAAGACCGTGAATGTCGAATTCGCGGACAGCGTCCAGTATTTCCATGTATATTCTTGTCGGGATTAAAAGCTCCTCCCCGATAGTGGTTTTTTTATTATAAGGGAATAAATCATGATACGAGTAGCCCGAATCCTTTATAATTTTTCTGACAAGCGAGTATCCGTTGCTGTGCACCCCGTTTGAAGGAATACCTATAATGGCGTCCCCGATTTCAATGCGCTCGCCTGTGATAATCCTGTCCTTTTTCACCATCCCAAGGCATGTGCCCGCAAGGTCAAAACCCCGGACGATATCGGGAAGTGTGGCAGTCTCTCCTCCAACTATGGTGATTCTCGAGATCTCAGCGCCTTTTGAAAGCCCTCCCCCGATCTGCCTCATGATTTCTTCGTTAGGTTCCTGTATTGCGATGTAATCCACGAAAGCAAGGGGCTCGATTCCCATTGCAAGAAGGTCGTTCACGTTCATGGCTATGCAATCTATACCCACTGTGTTCCATTTTTTCATTTCGTTTGCTATA
>DAHXMQ010000227.1 GCA_027371625.1 Candidatus Methanoperedentaceae archaeon
TGCTGCTAATGGACATCTGCCTGTTCGCAAGTATTCCTGATGCCTCATTAAAGTGCCATGTTCACAGCTTTAACGAGAGGTAGTTTACAATCCCCACTTCTCTTTTTTATAACATCTTCAAGTTTTTTGGCATACATATTCTCTTCCTGTGCATGTTCGCATTGGGGAAATGTGAGACTACCTTTTGCTATAAATCCTATATTATCGTAGTATCCCGCTCAGCACCCACCTTCTTAAGGCATTGACTGCTTTTGCATCATCTTCACACACAATGGACTGGCGAGCACTGTCAGTAATGATTATTGTGTCGTTTACTTTGTTAATTTCAAGTGATTTAGCAACGCCTCTGGGTGTTTTCTTCTCAATATCTGGCATAGCGTCTTTTTTTAACACACCTTTATGAATCCAGTTGGTAATAGTCTGTACTGCACTTTCTTTATCGGCGGTTTCCTGTATCTCCCCAGTACTACTTCGTATCCATGCGACATTCCCGGCGAACTCTGCAATTAACCACTCCTTTTTTTTAACCGTGGTTGTTCGGCTGTTCATCATGTCTGCTATCATATTTCTTCCGAAGGCGCAGATTTGACGGCTTCAAATTCTGACTCTGATAGAACAAGTACCTTGATGTATAGAAACGATCCAATAATTGCAGATGTGATTGTAATCGCAAGAATAATTATTTGAAGTTCTGAAGTCATTTTTTATTTTCAATCTCGTTTTTTAAAATCCTCAGATGAGCGCCATGCCTATCGTATTATCACCACAGGATGCTTTGCTTACTTCTATGATTACAAAAGTATATAAAACTTGCTTTTTTTGGAACCTGCCACAAATTGGAACTGTCATGTAAATTAGAAACGTATATATGTTATAAAAGCAAAGTTATTTTAATAAAAATCAGTCTCGAATCCTTTAAATGCGTTTTTCAGGATTCGAAGGTGTGTGCGGATGATTTCATCAGATTATAATAAACGGAAGCATCTTCTCAGAACAGCGACTGGAGCAATAATCGCACTGCTGCTTTTCGGTATGGCGGCAGGGGCGGCAAGTGCTGCCGCCGGTTCTTATAAATGGAGTTTTACATATACTTACATTCTGGTTGCATCAAAGAAAGATGGAGGCTTAGAACATGAAAGGAATTTATAAAATTGGAATTTTGGCTCTACTGTTGTTTATAATAACAACTGCATCGGCAGCAACACAAATCGGAGATAATATAACTGTAGCGAATAACGTCACAGCACAGAACTTTATAGGTAATTTAAGCTGGACATATTTATTAGGAATTCCTTCTGATTTTCCGAATTCTACGTTAGCTGGCTATAATGGCAACTTCCCGAACAGCACTGTCTTAACCAAAACTGACTTAAATACTGTAAATCAATCCGCAAATCTGTATAATGTGAACGGCTCTAATATAACAAGTGGCAAAATAGATAGCTCATTCCTTAATATAACCAATATTTCATCGTATTTATCCGGTGACAAAGCTGCATCAGGCAGTAACTTATACGTTGTCGGGCCTAACATAACAAATCTTCCAGCCGGCACATGGTTTCTTACTGCAGGAGTTACAGTAACTATTAATAATGCAGGAGCAACGTGTAATATGTCCCAAAATACGTCAGGTGTCATCCATGTAATATCTTCAGGTGAAGGATATGGTGGCAATAACGAAGCTGGGTTGATTTATTTGTCGGGAGTTATATCACTTGGTTCACCAGCCACCGTGCAAGTAGCTTGTGCTGGTAATGGTCAAACAGTAACTATCAAAGGGGCTCCACCTAATAATGCTGGATCAGCAGGAAATACTGCGAGCTATATTATAGCGCTAAGGATTGGATAAGGTTTGGTCTTTGGTTGACAAACGTATCGCATTGAAAAGAACATGAGACTGTATATTTATTTGATAGCATTGGCATTGATGGTCGGTGTAGCTTCATCTCAAGTCAGCATCGTAAACGACACCCTTTTCAACCTCAACAATGGCGCCTTCATCACAGTTCTCGCACCCCAGAACTCAACAAACATCACCATATACAACTCAACAGACTCGCCTGCATCAACGCTCCAGTTTTACATCAACGGAACTCCGATACGATTCACCGCAAACACCAACAAAACGCTCTCGAATATTTCGTACAATAATGTAACCGATGTTGTAACATACACCGGAAATGGCACCGATGGCTATCTCAACGTATCAGCGCTGATGAACTTATCACTGAAATATTACAATTTCAAAGTTGACGGGATCATCAGCCAGACGCTTCAATCCAGCAATTCCGGATGGGTAACATTCAATTACACAGGATGGAGCCAGAGCCAGCACGATTTTGAAATATCCATAATTCCGCCATCTGTGACCTCAAATACCAACTCTGTTTATGTAGCCAATAATAGCCTGTTAGCCCTGAATGCAACCATCACAAATTCAGGTCACAGCGTGAATAACGCCACTGTCAATGTCTCTTCTGTAAACTCGACAATAAATCAGGCTGTTCTCACAAATCAGAGTGGATTCTGGATTAATAATTCCATAACAGCAGACCGGGGCGATACAAACGGGTTTGTGAACCTCACAATAACAGCCTACGATAACGCCAACAACGTAAACAACAGCATCAACATGACGGTAGAGATAGATGCAACACCGCCAACAGCGCCAGCCAACTTCACCAATACATCAGAACCAACAATTAGCAGCGTAGTTGTTTCATGGAATACAAGCACAGACCCCAATAATGGATCTGGCATTAATAAATATCAGATTGAAAGAACCAATGATTCCTTCAATTATCTCACAGTTCCCAGGGACATAATTAATGCCAGCAATATATCAACACAGTATGAGCCTGACGCGTACTGGTACACATTTTGGACACCGGCAGTCGCAGATGTGAGCTGTCAGGAATGCCACCCACTTCCCCAGCATCCTAACGTCGGCAATTTCTGGGTAAAATACAACGAATCCTTCCTGTACATCATAGCACATTTTCCTGACAACGACACAATAATCGAGGACAACGTCAAGGTGGCTTTTGATAATGTGAGTGGAGCCACAAGCCCTCAGCCTTACGACAGATTGTACAATCTTAGTGAAGATAATATACTCACTTCTTATACAGGAAATGGCACTGCATGGAACATTACTGCAACAACTGCTGCACACTTTGTAAACGGTTCAGGAACCCATGCCCCCAGGTATGAAATACGGATTCCACTCTCGGAAATAGGCAATCCCGGCAACAATACCGTCATCAATTTCCTTTTTATGGTCTCAAAAAGTAATGAAAGTGGATTTGTTAGTTTTAATACATTCTTTCCTCTTAGTGCGAATTTAACAAATCCAAGCACTTGGAAGACCATCACCTTTAGAAATTTCACGGATTATGTGTCGATTGGCAACACAACAGTTACTTCTTCTTTAATAATGGATTTAACCAGAACCTAGATCAGTTATAGTTGCATTCAGTGGTGGCGAAC
>DAHXMQ010000229.1 GCA_027371625.1 Candidatus Methanoperedentaceae archaeon
TGGAAACTCAAAGGGCATGGCTTTCCACTCCACAGCTTCTCCTGTATCTCTAACCCTCTCAAATATTGCCTTGTTTTCAGGGTTGGGGAAAAGCTCGAAATGGTTTTTACCTATCAGTTCCACCTTCTTGTGCCCTGAACCATCTGCGAATGCCGAGTTCACCCTTATGAAATTGAAATTCGAGTCGAGGTAAGCGAGATGTGTTCCTGTATTTTCCATGATTATCTGAAGGGTATCGCGCTCCTTCTTAAGGTTCATGGCTAAATTTTCCGCCTGTACGTGCCTTTTCTTGATTTCATCAATCAGACGCAGGCGTTCTTTTTCAGCGTGCTTGCTCTCGGTAATGTCCCTGAATATACCGGATAAGCCGATAATTTTTCCCTCTGCGTTTGTTATCGGAGATATGGTCAAACCTACGTCAACCCTGCTTCCATCCTTGCGCTGGCGAACTGTCGCTATTCCTGTAATATTTTTGCCCGATACGGAATCCCGTACGTTCCTTTTGAATTCTGCTTGCATATCCCTGGGAACGATTAGCTCATCGAGTTTTCTTCCTATAGCCTCGCCCGCTTCCCACACGAATATCCTCTCAGCACTGCGATTCCATGAGGTAACCCTTGTATCAAGGTCGATATTTATGATGGCATCCCCTGCACTGTCGAACAGGTTGCGGTATTTTTCCTCGCTCTGCCGCAGTGCCTCCTCGGCGCGTTTGCGTTCTGTGATATCCCTGAGGATACCGGATAAGCCAACAATTTCCTGTTTAGCGTTTATTATCGGAGAGAAGGTCAAACTCACATCAACCTTGCTTCCGTCCTTGCGCAGGCGAACTGTTTCGACTCCTGTAATATTTTTGCCAGCTAAGGCATCGCGCACTATCCTTTTCCTTTCCGCCAGCAGTTCCTTGGGAATTGTTAGCTCATTGAGATTTTTTCCTATCACCTCTTTGGCTTTCCATCCGAATACCCTCTCTGCGCTCCGATTCCAGGAAGTAATCCTGTCTTCAAGGTCGCTAGTAATTATTGCATCCCCCAGCACTGTCGAATAAGTTTCGGTATTTTTCCTCGCTCTCACGCAGCACCTCCTCTATCTTCCTGCGCTCTGCGATTTCAGTCTTCAATTCCTCGTTGGCGCGTGCCAGTTCTTTTGCTCTTTCCCTTACCCTTATCTCAAGCTCATCGTGCGCCCTGCGCAACTCAGCGATGGACTCATGGTATCCTCGAAAGGTCATTTCAAAAGGTGCTATGCACTCTGCAAAAAACTGCCCTGCTTTCTTTAATACACCACTATTATCTTGCGAGGTAAGCGTGGAATTAAGCAGCGCCTTCTGGTGGACCGCAACCATATTTAGGATGCCATGCCCGTCGGCTATTGCCTTGCGCCCGAGTTCATACGCGCGCTCAAGAGCCTCTTCCCCGTCCTCTGAAAGATAATCCTCAAGTAACGATGTGTAATTTTTTTCCAATTCATTCAGGTTCTTTACTCGCATATATATCGCACAACCAGCACCAGAGCGTCATCTGTTCCCCTTGCGAACTGTGCCATAATGCGCTCTGCAATCTGCTGCGGCTTATCGCTGATTTTTATCCCCATTTCAAAGCCGCTTCGAATCCCATCGGTAGCAAAAATTAGCGTGTCTCCATGTTTCACAGGGAGCGCGGTTTCCTTCAAGGGTGGTAGTTGGTAGCCAAGCACTCCGCCACGAAGTAGTGGTGACTTTCGCGAAAGTACGTTCCCATCATCTCTCAGCAGTATGACCTCGACATTGCCCACGCCAAGCCACGCCATTGTTTTATCAAGTGAATTAAAGGATGCAATGGTCATAACAACGCCGCGTGTTCCCTTCAATGCCTCGTGGCAGCGTATGACCAGAGGGATAATCGGTTCGCCTGCATGGGTTTTCAGTGTATCAAGGGCGGTTTTGGAAGCCCGAGCAGCCTCAGAGCCGTGTCCCAACCCATCCACTACAGCCATCAGGATACCATTCCGGAAAGGCTTGATCATATATCTGTCGCCTGAGACATCCCCTCCTTTCAGCGGCATCGTGGCAAAACCCCACTCAATTAATTGCAACTCTTCATCATCCATTATTCTGCACCCATTTCTTCATTGTTACTGTCGTTCCCTTACCGACTTCCGAGATGATTTCAAACTCATCCATCAACCGCTTCGCTCCTGGCAAGCCAAGACCAAGGCTGTGCCCCGTTGTGTAACCGTCCTGCATTGCAAGCTTAATATTGGGAATTCCTGGTCCTTTATCCCTTGCGATTACAACGATGCCGCTTTTGCCTCCCTCTTGGAGAATGTTCAGGCACAGTTCTCCCTTCTTGGCATATTCTACAATGTTGCGCACTACCTCGGAGATGGCAGTAGCAATGAGTACAAGGTCGGTGTTTGAGAAGCCAAGGCGACTAGCCATCTCCCGTCCCTTCTGTCGCGCTGTAACGATGTCGATCTCGGAACTTACGGGAATACACACCTCGTCAGCCACGCCTGCTATCTCCTTTTATTTTTTCATTCAGGAGTGCAAGTCCCTCTTCGAGATCAAGTGCGGTATTTACACCTTCAAGCTTTAATCCCAATTGCACCATCGAAAAAGCGACCTCGGGTTGTATCCCGACAATGACGGTTTCTGCCCCGCGCAGCATAATCATGTGTGCCATGGAGCGCAGCGTGCGGGTTGCGAACGAGTCCATCACATCAAGCACGGTGACATCCACGATAACGCCGTGCGAGCGGAACTCGCTCACCCGCCTTACAAGGTCGTCACGCAATTTCAAAAGATCAGCATCGCTTAACTCCGACTGGATGGAAGCAATGAGGTAATCACCCTGTTTGAGGATTGGAACAAGCATTGTTATTTACCCTTTTCCTGATGGTTCAAGGTTTCAGGCTCAGCCGAGATAACCTTGTAGCCGAGCAACTGGTCTGCTACTTCGATGCCTCCCTGCAGGTCGCCTACAGTGTTCATCTTGGCTATATCCACGCCAAGGGTAACCAGCGTCTGTGCAATCTCAGGCGATATACCAGTAACAACGACTGTTGCGCCCATGAGCTTTGATGCATCCACGGTCTGCACAAGATGCCCGGCAATCTTGGAATCCACGGCTGGAACGCCTGTGATATCCACAACCACCACCTTGGCGCGTTTTGCGCGGATGGCACGCAGTAATTGTTCTGTTAGTTGACGGGCGCGATGCGTATCTATCACACCTATGATGGGAAGGATGAGCAGCCTGTCCCTAACCTGCAATACAGGAGTTGATAGCTCGCGTATTGCCTCCTGCTGCTGCCTTACTGTTTTTTCGCGCTCTTCGACGAAAGCGAGCGCAACGATGGAGAGAATCTTGTTCGCAACGGGCTCGTAAATGTCAAGAGCTGCCGAAAGCCTCTCTATATCATGCTGGTATCTCTCGAACAGGCTTCTTCCATAGACATCGCGCAGTGTGAGCATGCCGCCGATGATCTGCTCGGTCATCATCCCGCGCAGCACGCCTCGCTCTGCCATGCGCGTGGCATAGGTCTTTGCTCCCTCGTACTCCACGGTTTCAAGGCAGGTGACGCAGGTATCGTAAATAATGATGGACTCGGTTTCGATTTCATCCTGGGTAAGCCCGGCAAGCAATCCCTTTGCAGTCATCTGCTGTACCCACTGCTGCCGCAGCAGTTCCCGCTTTTCACGGAAATGCTCAACTAACTCACGCCGCAATTCATCGTCTTTTGGTGCGTTTGTCTTTTCTTTTTTCATAACTCTCCCTTCTAATATATCAGTTTACTTATAAGAATTATTTTGACGTATATATAACTTATACATATTAAGTTCCAGTCGAAATAAAGGGGTTGTACTGAGCGTTAAAAATTAAACTAATGAATTAATATCACCTATT
>DAHXMQ010000234.1 GCA_027371625.1 Candidatus Methanoperedentaceae archaeon
GTAATTGATTACTTACATTCTTAGGTTTGTCTCTGTTCCTACAATGAAACACCATTGGCAAGTTTGCACCCTTTTCTGTTGACATTTGTTAAGAATGTTTCTTAACTACCTGTCCACTTTTTGGGGTGCAGTCCAAAATCAGCATATTTACTTATTGGAGCAAGAAATAATTCGGAAAACTGAAGATGGCTTTAAGGCATATCCTTTTGTTGTCGAAGTTGTTGCGAACAAATATAGGGTGGATTTTTTTGATGTAGTTAAGGCAATTGTTGATATTGATATTATTATAAATGAAGAAACAAAAAATGGAAATGAGATAGCTGTGGATATTTCAAGTGGTAACAAGATAATTTCAATCGCTCTATTTATCGCAGCACAAATAAACAAATTGCCTGTAACTTATTGTAAGGCTGGAGGATATGCACCGTTAAAAAGAGATAAAAATAAAAGGATAAAGGAAAAAGCTAGACCAGACGAAATAGCTTTTTCAGTAAAAGGAAAAGTGGACATTCCTTTATTGCCTTTGGTTATTAAAAAACTGCCTTATGATATCCTTGAAAGCTTAAGCGAAATAAAGTATTCTTCATCGATTTCTGATCTTATCAGAAAAATGGGCAAAGAAGATACTAAATCTGAAATTTTATCGACATCAAGAAAAATTGAAGAACTTGAAAAATATGGATATGTTATCGTTAATAGGGCTGGAGTTAAGAAGGAATTAAGAATTACTGATGAAGGAATGATGGCAGCGAGTTTAAGAAAATCCCCCTCAATTAATAAATAACCATCTTGGTGCCCTGATGCGGTATTAAATAGCGTACTC
This sequence comes from Candidatus Methanoperedentaceae archaeon, assembly GCA_027371625.1. Classification (GTDB taxonomy): domain Archaea; phylum Halobacteriota; class Methanosarcinia; order Methanosarcinales; family Methanoperedenaceae; genus Methanoperedens. Next base: position 824 of record DAHXMQ010000234.1, read on the forward strand.
TTCCCTGAACTTCGAGATCTGCTCGCAGTTTCCGATAATAGCAAGCGTCATCCCCTCCCGTATGACAATCGAAGGGTCGATGTCCGTAGTAGTTTTTCCGTTCTCCTCAATCCCTATTATGGTGCATCCTATCCTTTTTCGGATCTTTGCATCGGCTATGCTTTTCCCGACAAGAGGCGAATCGCGGGTTACATGGTGCCTCGCTATTTCCAGTCCCGAAAGTACGGTTACGGTTTCTTCCCCGTGCCCGAGTGCAATGTGCGCCAGCATCTGACCTGCCACGATGGAAAGCGATGCCACATAATCAGCTCCCGCCCTGTAGATTTTATCAATGGATTTTGTTGCATTTGCCCTTGCAAGGATGATGCAGTGAGGGTTGATATTCCTGGCAACGAGTGTGGTAAAAATAATATCCGCATCGTCATTCAGGACTATGATAACAGTCGTGGCATTTTTAATGCCGGCGCGCCTGAGAACCTCCTCATCCGTGGCATCACCTGCCACATAATCAAAATCCCTTTCCTTCAGCTTTGCTTCGTTCTTATCAACAACCACAAAGCTAACACGGGCATCTTGCAGAACATGTGCTATACTCCTTCCCACATCGCCATAGCCGAGCAGGATAAATTTCTTCATGTTCCCTCGGTAAATTTTTTCAGCGCTTCAAGCTGCTTTTCTGTCCCGACAGCAAGAAGTACAGAATTCTCCCTTATCAAATCCTCATGCTGCGGATTCAACGACAGCTTTCCGCCGCTCCACAGTCCCACGATATTTGCGCCTGTTTTCTCCCGGATTAGTGCATCCTTTAGTTTTTTCCCGATGAGTAAGCTGTGCGGGTAAATAGGAAGTTCCACGATGCTCAGATCCTCAAAGAACTTTGTCGCACCTGCAAGATGGTCTGTAAGGGGGTCGATGGCTTTCCTGCCTATGTACGTACCGAATAAAGTCTTTGGAGATATTACGCGGTCGGAGCCTGCATACTTCAGGTAGCCGGCTTTTGCTTCATTTTCCACGATGGATATTACCTGTATATCGCTTACCTCCCTGGCTGTGAGGATTATACTGGCATTTTTCTCATCGCTCTGGTTCGCTATCAGCATCCTTGCCTTGTTAATGTTGGAATTGCGAAGCACATCGTCATCTGCAGCGTCCCCATAGACGCACATGATTTTTCTGGAAATAAGCTGGTTTATGTTTTTTTCATTTTCATCAATAACCATGAAGGGAATCTTGTACTCATCAAGTTCGGCAATAAGGGTTTCAATAAGCTGGTTATATCCACAAATAATAATGTGATTTTTTATATCATTCTGAACCTTTGAAGGCAGCTCCTTTCGAAGTGCTTTCTCAAGTTGCGGAGTAATGACCAGAGGGAAAAGAAGAGCGAAGAACATAATTACGCCCGAAAGGGCTACAACAACACTGAATAAGTGTCCGATGGTAGAATTAAAATAAATATCGCCATATCCTACCGTGGTCATGCTAACGATTACCCAGTAAATTGCAGTTATAAAATCGTAATCCTTGTTCTCGTATGTGCGCATGAGGTACAGGAAAACTGTGCTGTATGTTAACACGAGAAATGTAAAAACCAAAATATATGCAAGGACAGATTTGCTTATTCGAAACTTAAACATCCTTACTATTATTGTATTGAGGAGTTAATAATATTAATGGCAGGATTCCTAAATTTCTTGTGCTTGAAAATCAAGTTCGGTATTTTGTGGATGGAAACCTTTAAACCTAATCAGGTATTCTTTTATGCGATTTATTGTAAAAAGGAGACGTGAAATTTACATAGATGTGGAAAGTCGAAGATTCTATTGAACTCTATGGTATCGAGCGCTGGGGCAACGGATTTTTTTCATTCAATAAAAATGGAAATTTGATTGTCAAACCAACAAGAAACGATGCGCAGGTCATAGACCTGAAAAATGTCGTGGATGCCCTTGCAGCCAAAAAAATAAATTTTCCTGTACTGTTCAGATTCCCGCAAATCCTCGAAGCCCAGATAAAAGCGTTGAACGGAGCATTTTCAAATTCGATTTCTGATTATAAATACAACGGCAGCTATCAGGGCATGTTTCCCATGAAGGTGAACCAGAGAAAGGAAGTGATAGAGGAAATCGTAAAATCTGGCAAGAAATACAACATGGGCTTAGAGGTTGGCACAAAAGCTGAACTCCTTGCTGCTCTATCATTTGAGTTCAGTCCGGATGCACTTTTGATATGCAATGGATTCAAGGATGATGAGTACCTGAGACTGGCGTTGAACGCCATCAAGCTTGGGAACAAGATGGTCATAATAATCGACGAATTCAGCGAGACAAAACGGTTGCTTGAGATTTCAAAAGCGATGGGCGTGAAACCTCTGATAGGCATAAGGGTAAAGCTGTACTCAAAGGGAAGTGGAAAATGGGTGGATTCAGGAGGAGAATCTGCAAAGTTCGGCCTTACAACAACGGAGATACTGGAATGCATCAAAACCATCGAAGAGTATGGTATGCTTGAGCAGCTTCAGATGCTTCATTTCCATATTGGTTCCCAGATTACAGAGATACGAAGAATCCAGAAGGCTGTAAAAGAAGCTGCAAGGGTTTATGCAAAAATAAAACTAAAGCACATAAACATCAAATACTTCAACATTGGCGGAGGACTCGGGCTGGATTATGACGGCAGTAAGACGTCCTCTGATGCAAGTGCAAATTACACGATGCAG
>DAHXMQ010000235.1 GCA_027371625.1 Candidatus Methanoperedentaceae archaeon
TCATGACATCTTAACAGAATCCTTTTCGGGTAAAGTATATATATCATGATGATTATCATTATAATTGACGGGCTGGTGTGTACATTTTTTAACTAACCCCACTCCCTACCCGCCCGTCATAAATATTTACCGACCTTCAGGACATAAAGGCTTATAAAAGAATAATCTAAATACTCACTTAAGTGATTTATGACAAAAAAAGAAAATAAGCCCTATGTAGCCCTTATTTGCGCTCATTGCGAATTCTTCAAGGAAGATGATGTCGAGCTTGAATGCGCTGCATTTAAGGTTTTAAAAAGTATGCTTGAGAAAGGAAGGATATCTGAAGAAGAGATAAAGGATGTTTTCTAAACCTGTTCTGGCGCCAGGTTATGTGCTTCGAAAACTTGAGGTGCCTTATGTCTATAACATACCCGATGACCAGTTATACGAACTGGATGAGGAAGCATTCGGATTCCTGAAAAAGTGTAATGGAAGGAATTCTCTTTCAAAGCTGCTTCCGCAAGGTGAGGACAAAGAAATTCTTGAATATATGCTTGATGAGGGGATAATCAGTATGCAGGGAACGAGGAGAATAAAAACCCCAAGCTCACCAATTCCATCCCTTCGGTATCTTTTATTGAACATCACAAAAAAATGCAATCTTGCATGCAGGCACTGCTATCTTGGAGTTTCGGTCAACACGCACATGGAACCAAGCACTTTTGAAAAGGCAGTTTCACAGTTCGAGGACATGGGTGGCTTAAAGCTCATGATTTCGGGAGGAGAACCCCTTCTTCACCCCGAATTCTGGAAGCTTATGGAATTTCTCATATCCTGTGAACTCAGGATAGTACTTCTCTCCAACGGGACTTTGATCGATGAAAAGACAGCCCTGAGACTCTCAGGTTACGTGCATGAAGTACAGGTCAGCATCGATGGTATAAGCTCGCATGACCTGCTGCGTGGAAAAGGTTCTTATGATAAAGCCATGCGCGGGATTTCCAATCTCAAGAACTTCGATATCCCGGTCTCAATTGCCACGATGATACACAGATACAATGCAGTGGAATTTGAGGAGATGCAGAAGCTTTTTTCTGACCTCGAAGTAGTTTCATGGAATGTGGATGTGCCGTGCGTAGCAGGGAATCTCAAGGAAAATATGGATTCTGTCCTTGACGCAAGGGATGCAGCCATGTTTTTAAAGTACGGCTTCGGGGCAGGGGGGCATGAAAGTTCAGGAGATTACACGTGCGGCTCGCATCTGTGTGCAGTATCGCCCGATGGTAAGGTCAATAAATGCGGGTTTTTTGAGGACGAGCCTGTGGGGGATGTCAACGACCTCAGGTCTGCATGGGTAGAAATTTGTAAAAATTATCTCTGGACGCTTGACAAACTTGATTGTCATGCTTGCAGGCTTGTCCGTGAATGCAGAGGAGGATGCAGGTTCAGGGCGAGATTGTACAAAGGAATATTCGCCCCTGACCCTGTTCTATGCCATGCCAACGGTATTATTGAATTTCTCTGATGTTATCAAACAGGTTTTGCCAGTTCGATCTCCGGGAACATCCTTTTTGTTTTCATAAACTCCCGTGCCTTTTTAATCGCTGTGGCATAGACAAACATCCATCCTTCATTAATTAAAATAGTGGCATCGCGTATGGTTTCCTTGCTCAGGCTCCCAGCCCCGAGTTCCATCAGGAGCTGGATTGTAGCCATACATGCTGCTGAATATTCATCCATATCCTTTGATTCTGTGGCGATATCGTGCAGCAGCATCTTGAACAGGCTTCTGAATTTATTGGAGGGGATGTATTGTTTCTCCCCTGCCTTTACGAGAACATTGATTTCAACAAGGTCGCTGATGAGTTTGTTGGTTTTATCCTCTTTCCAGTATTCCATCGGGTAATCCGTGAGCTCATACTGTGCCCAGAGGTCTCTCAGGATTTCTTCTATCTCATCCTTATGTTCAACCCGCCGCAAAGCATATTCTGAGGATTTTAATTCGGGTACTGTCGCTATATAAATCCTTAAAAGGTTTCTCAGCTTTTCACCATCAACCCCTTCGACTATTTTCAAATTTTGTAGTATCTTGTATTCTATGTCGCTCAGGGTTACTGTCAACTCTTTTGGCATTCAACACCCTTAGAATAAAAACCCGATTGAAGTGGTAACTCTATTCTCATCGAGGCAGCGTGTATTATTTTTCATTCGACCAGCTCCGCCACGAACGTGCACCTGCTCCCCCCTTCAACAACGCATTCTGCCCCTTTTTTGCAGTAAAACCTTGGGTCAATGTGCTTTCTCGCCAGTCCCCCGAAGAAACCTCTTAGTAAATCGCAGTATTTGCATCTATTCCCTGCGAGGGGCAAGCCTTTAACATGAAATGTAACTTTTTTGTCGGATATTTCTATGGCTGCCGTGATACCGTCTTTTTCAAATTCCTTGTTAATGTCCTCGATTTTGAGGGTTTTGGTATTCATTGCAGCCTGTTCGCCTGCTTCGAACATCAGCACGGAGTTGGCAGCTTCTGTCACGATGTTATTACACACATCGATATAGGATTCCAAAAATTTCTTGAACAATCATTCACGACCTTTATTTATATATAAAGTCGAATTGCATGTGTATTAAGGCTTTCTCCGGCGGTTACTTTTCTGGGCGCATGGGAGTCACATTACTTCTCAATCACCGTCCCCTTGTGCTTCCCGCCCACCGCGTCCATGATATTCCTCGGATTCTCGCCGTTCAAAACAATGGTTTTTATATTGCTCCTCTCTATCACCTTTGCAGCCAGCAAATCTATCGGCGAGTTCGCGCCCGCAACCATCTCGGTCTTCATCACCACCTCTATAAGCTGCTTCGGCGTCATAGTCTCGAACTTCTTTGCTCCCTTGTTCTTCCTCGGGTCGCTCGTATATACGCCGTCGATTGAGGTGGCATTGATGAGAAGCTCTGCGCCAACGTATTCTGCAAGGATTGCAGCCACAGCATCCGTGGTATGCCCCGGTGATACGCCCCCCATCACAACAATCTTACCGCCGAGGCTTGCTCTCTTTGCCTGCTTATATTCCAGCGGAGGCTCATGGTACGCTAACTCACCAAAGGCGGCGATTAGCAGCCTTGCATTGAGGCGCGTGAGTTCAATGCCGATGAGGTCACAGGTTGCCTCGTCAGCTCCGAGTTTACGAGCTACGCTTATGTAATTACGGGCAGCCTGACCGCCGCCTGTTACAATAAAAAGAGTGTTTTTCTCTGAAAGCTCCTTCAATGCCGATGCATAGCTTTTAAACTTCTCCGGAAGCAATTCGCGTGCAAGCACCGACCCGCCTACCGATATTACGATTTTCATGATTTCTGTAATGTTCTCCAATAATATTATCTTTTTTATTTATGAATATATGAAAGAACATAAGTATTTAAAAAAGTATTAAGGATGGACTATTAATGATCGAGCTGGTACCGCAATTTGATAATACGGGAGTCAACATCGTTTTTTTGCAAAAATTAGCCCTTGCTGCGCTCATTGGTATTCTCATAGGCATAGAAAGAGAACACAGGCGTCCTGAAGCAGTGGAGTTGATTGCCGGGGTTCGTTCGTTTACGATTGCAAGCATCGCGGGAATGATTTCCTCGTATCTGGCACAGATTATCAATTCAGGAATTCTGCTGATTTCTCTTGCTTTTTTTGCGGTGATATCGGTGGTATATGTTTATATAAAAAATGTGACCTTAAAGCATCCGGGCATAACCGGCCCGATTGCTTTTTATTGCACCTTCCTTCTTGGCGTACTTATAAGCTATGAGCAATACCTTATCGCCATAGTGGGTGCTGTTGTTATAACCCTGCTGCTTGCCGAGAAGCGTCCACTGCATTCGTTTGCAACCAATCTGACAGACGATGAGATTTTAAGTGCCACCCGTTTCCTTGCTGTTGTTTTCATACTCTACCCCATAACCCCGAATGAATTGTTCCTGGGTGTCATCAATCCCAGAACAATTCTCCTGATTGTGATAATAGTGGCTACATTGAGCTTCATAAGCTTTGTCGCCATGAAAAAAATGGGGACAAAACAAGGTATCCCATTATCAGGAATGCTGGGCGGGCTTGTGAACAGCGAGGCAACAACCGGCGCCCTCGCCGCAATGGCAAAAAAAAGAAGCGAACTCATCGAATCCAGTTTTGTTGGGATAATATTGTCCAATGCTGCAATGCTGATCAGGAACCTTGTCATAGCTTTTGTAGTTGACCCCAGTGGCAGGGTGCTTTATCTCATGGCTCTGCCACAGTTTATACTGACCCTGTTTGCAGTTGCTGCGGTCGTTAAATCAAGAAACATAACACCCGTTAGCGGAACCATACAACTGCAGTCGCCGTTTGCACTCTCCCCTGCAATAAAATTCGCCTTCGGTTTTACGGCATTATCAGTTGCTTCAAGATTCGCAAACATCTGGGCTGGTGCTGCCGGGGTTTATGCAACAGCGCTCGGTGGATTTATCAGCAGCGCTGTAGTAACGGCATCAGCGGCTGCGCTTGCAGTCAGCGGCAATATCTCATACAGCACGGCTGCGATAACGGCAGTCCTTGCAAGCATAATAACTACGGGGAATAAGATGCTGCTCGTGAAATGGTCAGGTCCGCCTGAGCTTTCCGGAATGATAAACAGAACCTTTGCACGTTTCATAATTTTCGGCGCTGTAGTTCTCATTATCTGGGGATTTTTCATAAACTATGCTTATTAGTCAGTAAAACAATTATTCTATATGTTTGACCAGATAAGCACAACGGATATTCTTATCCTGCTTGCAATATTGTTTTTTCTATACCTGATGATGTATCCGCAGTTCCAGTTGCGTGCGGCACGGAGAAAGAGGCTTTCTAAGATTCGTGAAATGGAGGAAAAATGGGGCACAAAGGTAATGACCATGATACACAGGAAGGAAGCAATATCCATGCTCGGCTTGCCTGTCTATCAATACATAGACGTGGAAGATGCAGAAGAAGTATTAAGAGGCATCCGCGAGGCAAAGGATAAGCCCATCGACCTAATCCTCCATACGCCGGGGGGACAGTTGCATGCCTCGATGCAGATAGCGCGTGCATTAAAAAACCACAATGCTAAAACCCGCGTATTTGTTCCACACTATTCGATGTCAGGCGGGACGATAATAGCCCTTGCGGCTGGGGAAATTATAATGGATAAGGATGCATCCCTTGGCCCCATAGACCCGCAGGTCGGCGATTTCCTGCGCGGCGTGTTTCCAGCGCCTTCATGGATTCATGTTGCAAGGAAAAAGGGACTTGAGGCAGATGATACGACTCTTGTTATAAGCGATCTCTCAGAGAAAGCATTGAACTTCACAAGAGAACTTGCAAATGAATTGCTCGACGATAAATTCGAGGACAAGGAAAAGCAAAAGCAGGTGGTGGAGAAACTTACTGGTGGCGAGATGGTGCATGCCCAGCTTATTTCAGCAAAGGATGCAAAAGCTCTTGGGCTGCCTGTTTCCACGGAATTACCCCCTGAAATCCATGAATTCATGAAATGCTATCGGTCGGTCAGGCCAAGCGTTGAATATATCACGCAGGGATAAGAACCGCGCTTGGAGCGCTGAATCTTTCAGGTTTTTTTCGCCCGAGGATATCTAGGGCGTTTTCATAGTTACTCTGCATTATCCTGTTCTTCTGCACAAACAGTTTCATTTTATCAAGCAATGTCGTAATATTGATATCTACAATGGTAATGCCAAGTCGAGATAATTCTTTTTCTTTTTTTAAGGAATTCGAAAGGGCAGAATAATGCATGGGTGTGCAGAATATCACAACATCTTCACAATCTGACTGAACTTTCAGAAGGTTTAAACCCTCGATTATATTCGAGAGTTTTATTTCATCCTCTCTCATCTTATAGTCCAGAAATTTCTCGTATGATGATACAAACTCAAGCGCATGTTTTCTTAAGCTTTTGACGACATAGTGCCTGATTTTAAATTTGAGAAATCGCCCAAGCCTGATTAAAAGCTCGGTGTAGAATCTCTCTGTCTCCTCGTATGAAACAGCCGCTCTCCTTACCTGCATCTGACTGTACCAGAGGTGTTTTGGGGATTCGCGAAGCGACGTTATCTCGTTAACAACTCGTGCTATTTTCAGCAAAAATTCATCGTCTTTCTCAAGGATATTATCGTAAACAGGAATAACTTCCTGCCGTGTTTTGATATCAGTACCATAAAAAATAATGCTTGAAGGAAGGTGTTCCCTGTTTTCGATCAGCCTTATATTCCTGTCGATAATTCCTTCGATATAGATACAATAGAGCGCCCCTGAAGCTTCTTCCGTACCGGATACCAGATAATATTCTGACCAGAACTCGGAAGGTGATATCTCTCTTTTATTGTACCTGTTCTCGAGCTCAACAAAGTCAACCGGTATATCGAGAAAAACAACCTGAGGTTCGATGATATCGAGCAGGCGCAGAATCTCGCTGTGAACCGAATCGATACTTTTCAAAACGTGCTGAGAACTCTCGGGAAAAAATCTGTCAAGTTTGAAAGGATATTCAAGATGGGTGGCGAGTGCACGGTCGTCAAGTTTATTGAGCCAGTCCCTGACTGCAACATCATGAACATCGAATAGGCTTATAATTGGAATCAGGAATAACTTAGCCATCAGTAAGATATTGTTGTGCGGTTATAAGTCACTGACGGTTCAAGTCCCTGTGTCTTTCTTTTCTACAGCCTTTTGCAGGATGGTTTTTATCTCGCTTCTGATATCAATTCCCGCAGAATTGTCAAGATAAAAAAGTCCTTCTTTTATCCTGACTATATCAGGGGAATTTTTTTGAAGCTCTGATATGGCATGGGTTAACATGCTGATGTCCTGCTTTTGTGCCGCACCTGTTATGAGTACGAATGAATCCCCTTGTCTTTCTAATCGTACCATAGTATTACCTCCGATGTATGCATCCAGTAGTTAATTCTACTCCATAGTTTATATAATTTTGGTTCGATGACCTATACCGGAGCAGTCTAAAAAACAAGAGTGGAACCGCCATACGGCATAACGACTATTTTAGAATTCTCCCCATGTTTGGCAAGCGCCGCTGCCAGCGCATCTTCTAAACTTGCAGGAATAAAATACGCTTTTCTTACCATCTCATCGGGCAGCGAAGACACAAGGTATAGATTGACTCTTTTCGATAAAGCTGCAATAAGGGCTGCTTTGTGCCCGCCCATAACGAATCCTGACTTGAACTTCTCAATCACTTCATCCCTGCCAAAGCGCAGCCACTCCTCAAACACCTTGTTTCCGTATCCTTCCCTGCACTCCGCAACAAGGATTATCGAACCCCCTTCCTTGACCGCGTTTTTGGCATGCTCAAGCGCCTTGTGCGACTGGAATATATCGATATCCTTCGGAAATCCTCCTGGTGAAACGATTAGAATATCGGCTGGATCAACCTTTACCTTCATTATTTTATCAAGAAAATCCACACCTCTTCGGTGCGCATCGATGTAATCCCCTGCTGCCGCAAAGATAATCTCTTTCCTGTCGTTCAATACCACATTCAGGATAAAGTCTATGCCTAAAAGCGAAGCTGCCTCCTCAATATCCAGCCTCACAGGGCTGTCAAGCCTTCCTGCACACGATTTTGGGTCGAGCATCAGGGCATGGTTTGCATCAATGCTCCTCTTTGAGGAGACTGCGGGAAGCGCGGATTTAGCTCCGCCTGAGTAGCCTGCGTAATAATGGAATTCGATGGTTCCGGTGCAGATCACAATATCAGCATCTGCAACAGGTCTGTATATCTCAACAGGCGTGCCTCTTGAGGTAGTGCCGAGGTAAACGCACTCATTAATATCGTGCTCGATACTCTTCACTTTGCCATATAATTCCCCCAGTATGGCTTTCTTTTCATCCTCTGTTTGCCTCCTGTGAATGCCAAGCCCGAATACAATAGTTACATCATTAACCCCGCCTTCTTTTAATTCAGCAATCAGGGAAGGAAGCAGCCTGGCAGTGGGTGTGGGACGGGTTGTATCATTGACGATAATCGCTGCCTTTTCGCCTGCCCTTGCTATCTCGGATAACCGTCTGGAATTAACAGGGGCATTAAGCGCTCTTTTTATCTCTTTTGCTTCATCGGGCAGAAAGACTTCCTTATTAGGTTTCACGACCTTGACCTGATACTTTTTGGGTATATCCACTGAAACCTGAGTGTTCCCGTAGGGCAGATGGTATAACACACTTGCTTGAATGTAAGACCCCGTATTTAAATACGGGGACTGC
>DAHXMQ010000259.1 GCA_027371625.1 Candidatus Methanoperedentaceae archaeon
CAGAAAAGGAAAAGCCACACATGCAGTGCAGTCCAGTTCTGGATTGGCGTGGCTGCTATCTGGTTCCCGACCCAGGGATTCTTCCAGATGTGGTCACTGTTAGCCCTTAAGCTTCGCTCCTCAGGCGATTCGTTCTGGCAAGCCATTGACAATTTCGGACCTCCTACCGTGGAAGCCAGATGGTGCTGCAAGGTTTGCAAGCTCGGGGCTATAACGCAAATCATCGAAGAGAACTACGAGAGCGGATGCCTTACTTTCGTAGGGCAGAGGAAATACGAGAGCGAAATAAGGGCTAACAGTGACCACATCTGGAAGAATCCCTGGGTCGGGAACCAGATAGCAGCCACGCCAATCCAGAACTGGACTGCACTGCATGTGTGGCTTTTCCTTTTCTGGAAAAAGGCAAAATACAATCCCCTTTACGAAGAGGGATTCGACAGGATAGGATGCTGGCTCTGTCCCTCTGCAAGCATGGCTGATTTCTCCCGCCTGCGCGAAATCCATCCCGAATTATATGAGAACCTTGAGAAATACCTCAATCACTACGCTCTGGAAAACGGGCTGCCTCGTGAGTGGGTAACATACGGCTTCTGGCGCTGGCAGGTTCTTCCAAAATCGATTGGGATGATGGCTGCTAAAAAAGGCATAAACCTTGTCCCGAAGCATGAGAAAAAGCCAGTTAAATTCACCATGGCGATTGGATTCCGACCCTGCAAAACAGGCGGGATTACGGCAGAGGGTAGTTTCGGAACGCCGTTGAATCTCCCCTTGATAGAAGATACGGGGCTGCTCGGTATAATCGGTGATACAAATTCGATCGACGGCGTCATACTTACCCAGCGTGGCGAGGATAATGTTCACGTTTATGCCAGCGGGACAGTGGTGGCAAGAGGCAGCGATGAAGGAAGAACAAGGGAATTGATCGGGCTTGCTGAAAAGACGATACGGCGGTCGATTTCATGCACAGGATGCGGCGTGTGCGTGGGGCAGTGCGAGGCGCGGGCTATCAGCGTCAACGGGACTGCAAGGCTCAACGGGAATTGCACACGTTGCGGGAAATGTACGCGGGCGTGCCCTGTGGTGAAGTTCGGATAGTAAACCTTTCGTTCCTAACCATAATTCTGACAAAAGGATTATACCTTACAGGGTAATTAAGCCCCGATATATGTTCATCGAGATAGATGGCTGGATGGCAAAGTTACGGTTTTCAGCATGCCATTTCATCCCCAACCACCCCAAATGCGGATGCCTGCACGGTCATACTTATGCCGTCAGCGTGCGGATCGAGGGCGAACAGGTCGGGGAGTTTATCATCGATTTTGAGGTCGTGAAAGGAATAGTGAACAGGATATGCGATAACCTTGATCATAAGGTTCTGATAGCCAAGAAAGACCCGCGCCTTCGTATTGAGAAAAAGAATGGCGTGTCTATTGAAATAATTGAGAGTAGAAAGCGCTATCTCCTGCCGCCGGAGGATGTGGT
>DAHXMQ010000299.1 GCA_027371625.1 Candidatus Methanoperedentaceae archaeon
GAGACATTTCCTATAGCCAGGTAGTTTTTAAGGGAGTCTGTGAAGGAGACTCCTTTAAAAACTTTCGAAATTTCTGCCATAAGAGGGGTCTTGGCAAAGTATTTAAATCTGTCGATAGAATTCCGGCGTACTCTTTGTAAATTCAGGTCATAGCTAAAAATGAGATAGCTTTTTAAGTCAAATGGCTAATTGGATTTCTTCATCTTCAGGTAAACGATACTGGGCAATTAAAAAAGGACAAAAAGAAAACCCTGCTGCGAAAGGATACGGCAATGCAACTGTTCATAGCGTCCCTGAAGATTGTGAAAACAAGCCAGAATTGCTCATAGATGCTCTGCGTTTATACAATGATATCAAAGGACATCCGCCTACAATAAGTGATATTTCAGATCAGTTGAAATGGAATATAGTCTATGTAAAAAACGAGTTGAAAAGACTAAGTTCATGTGGAAAGGTGAAGTATGAGAAAATGTTTATAAACGGAAAGAAATTAAAAGTTTGGTTGGCATTTGACGATAAAACCTTACACTCATCATAGAAAAAAGGAGATGACTGAATTGAAAAATATAGATGATGTAATAACCTCTATCAAACATGCGATCCACGAACTCGTACTGTTAGAACTTGATCCGTTCGGGCCTGACATATATCATCCTGCCATCGACCAACTCGAAGAGGTATCTGAGTTTTTATCTCAAATGCGGAGCAAAATCAATAAAGCGGATGAGTTGACTCCAAATGAGAAGAAAATTAATGTAGCTAAAGATGAACTCATCTTTGAAGGAAAAATGTATCCTGTAACGCCGAAAATGAAACGTCTACTGATGGAATTATCGAACTGTGTGGAATGGACAACAGCAAAAAAGCTTTCAGAGCCGACCCATGAAAGCGGAGGGTATATCAGTTCTACACTTTTCCGTCTTATGAACCGGGGGTTTCCAATAGCCAGCTACATGTCTTCGGGTAAGCGGTATTGGATGCTGAAAACAAAAATTAAAGAGGCGAATGGTAAAAATATGGCACCGGAGTGAAAATGCTGGTCCGCTGTGAACCGCCATCTAAAGATATAACTGATGATGAACTTGTGGATGATCTATCATCTTTCTCGATTGCAATCATCGATGCAGAAACTTCTGATAAGAGTTTTCCTTGCAGTGACAAAACTCTCAAGATTCTTTCCGAGCAAGCCAATAGGAAGCAGTTGAAGATAAAAAAATCTTGAAGAAGCAATTAAAAAACTGGAAACCCTTAATGACATGCATAAAACTACGCTTGCATCCCTTGAACAATTGCATTCCGAAATCAAGAGAATACTTATGTAGTTCATGTTGATATCGAATATGAACAACAATATGCGTTCTCACTTATCCAGATTAAGTATATGACAGATAATTAATCGACGGGGTAAAGGTAGCGACGCTTGCGATGAAAGCAAGCGGCGGCGCGAGCAGTGTAAACTCACTGGTGCATGCAAGACATATGTATACACTTACACACCTGGAAATCTTACTTTTCTTTTTCAGAAAAAGAAAGTGGAATTGAAAATGTACCCTTGCCCCCCCCGCCTGACGCATCGATTATACTGTAGAACGCATTAATTTTGTGCATATCAGCAATGTTTATATGTGTATACATCATAATGTAAACATTATGTCTACAAAAGCTGTTTACAGCATTAGGATACCTGCGGAATTGCGCAAGACGATGCAGGAGATGGCAGAGATAAATTGGCAGGAAGAGATACGGTGTCTGCTGGAAGAATTTGTCCAAAATAAGAGAAAAGAGAGATTACTTGCCAGGGCAAAAACACTAAGGAAAGAGATGAAAGCTGAAACGAGTGCTTCTGTTTTGATAAGAGAGGATAGGGATGCCAGGGCAAGAGCGTGATAAAGTAATTCTGGATTCTGGCGTAATCGCTGCAATATTTTTCAAAGAGGATACCTCCGAGAAGGCTGAGAGGGTAGCGGAGACTCATAGCTTGATTACTCTTGACCTTGCATATGTTGAAGTTGCGAATGTTGCGTGGAAGAGGGTTACGATTTTCAAGGAGTCGGAGGAACTGATGCTAAAAGCTCTGAAAAACAGTTCGGACTTTATTTCCGGCGCTTGTGATGTAATCGCTTCAAAGGAGTTACTGGATGATGCTTTTAAAATCGCAGTTTCTGAGAAGGTTACTATTTATGATTCGCTTTTCCTGGCTGCTTCAGAGAGGGAAAAAGTGCCTCTGCTGACTACGGATGGGAAATTGCATGAGAAATTGAATAAAAAGAGGAATATAAGGATGGTCTGAGAGATGCGTATGAAAATCTGGAATGTATTATTATCGACTCAGGGCACTCGATTTGCTTTTCTTTACCTGCGCTCCCCTTCTATTTGCTGTTGACCGTGCAGGGTAGTATTATCTCAATCAAGGCTGTTAGTATCAAAATAGTAAACAAGTATATAACCAGTTTACTAATCATCTATATAAGGCTCCAGCACCTCTTCGAACATCTCGGATGCCAGTTCATTGGGATCAACATACCCATCCCTCGTACCACCTGAATTATCCCAGACATCTTCAACAGCAAGACTATCCAGATCATAAAAGACACTCTCGGCGATATCATCCGGATCCACTTCTATCAGGTATTCAAGTGCAAGCTCTTCTGTCCTTTTCGAAATATTTGCATCTTCATCAGCCAGTTTTTTCAGAATTTCATATGCATACTTGGCGCGGATATCATCAAGAATCTGCTTTTTCTTAGTCGTTATGGAGGGTGATGATTTGTTATCCTTTTTCGCTATTTTATTCATTCTTAGACACTCGTCAAAAACATTGAGTTGAAAATCCTCACCTTTGTATATAACCCTCTTTTCAATTAACCTCCAGTAATGCTTTATTCTTTCTGTAATATTTGAAAATTTTTCCAGAGAAGCATCTAATGGATTTTTCTTTTTTCAGATTTTTTTCTGCCAGTCTTTTCGCCATATGCTGCATCAACGGCATGCCTGCTGATATCCTCGTAAAATCTGCTCATCATCTTGTTGAAATCATCCTTGCTGTTCCAGAATTCAGGCGTCCCCAGACGCTTGATGATAGCGGCTGATACATCAGGTGGGGATATGTTCACGGAAAAGGATTCAAGCTCCTCCCCAGCCCAGAAATCATCGACCGATACAGGCACTTCTTTTTTATCCAGCACCTCTCCGGACGGATGAACCTCTAACTGTGAAACGCTATCATTACCCGCTGTACGCATTTTTCGAAGCGATGCAGTTATATCATCCTTTGTTTTACCCCGGAGCTTAAACAGCATGAACGGATCCCGGTCAAACTCCTCTGCCAGAATATAATACACGGCGGCGATATGCTTGCAAGGATTCGCGCTGTCGGGGCAAGAGCAATCTGTTTTTATGTCTTTGGAGGATTCTGGAAACAGTGAAATGCTTGCAGCATCAAACGCCTCCTCTATATTTTGTGGCATCTCCTCGGCAAGCAATTTTGCAGCGAATATGGCTTTTCCTGACATCTCTTCCAGGACATCATTCCATTCTTTATCGATAAGAGGCTTTATTTCAATGATCACTCTGTACGGCTCTGCCATCGATCCCTGCACTCTTGCGGTCACTTTCCCAGGCGAAAGCTTGAAATCGAGTACCTGCCCACTCCTTGCGTATCTCCTTCCTCTCTCAAGTCTGTTGCTCCAGCCGAAGGATTCAAGCACCTTTACCCAGCGCTTTGACCACCACGTATCGCCTATTGTTCCCCGTTTGCTTTTTGCCTTTATGCCCCCCTCGACCTTAATCGGTTTTGAAGGAGGGTACCAGCCCCAGAACTCATCGTGATAACCCATTTATCCTCCTGTTCCATTATTCATCTGCAACCGCCTCACGCCTCAGCGTGAACATCTCTCTTAGCTGCTCGGTCGACATCTCAGTCAGCCAGCCTTCACCTGTGCCTATGATATTCTCAGCCAGCGCTTTCTTATTCTCTATCATCTCATCTATTCTCTCTTCAAGTGTCCCATCGCAGATGAATTTGTGCACCTGCACATTCTTTGTCTGTCCGATGCGGAAAGCCCTGTCAGTCGCCTGATTTTCCACAGCTGGGTTCCACCATCTATCGAAGTGGAATACATGGCTTGCACGCGTCAAGTTAAGACCCACCCCGCCTGCTTTGAGCGAAAGAATGAATATCCTGGGACCTTCCTTCTCCGAGAAGCGCATGACCATATTGTCCCTCTGCTTCTGGGATACTCCGCCGTGCAGGAAAAGCACCTCCTGACCAAAGGTATTCTGCAAATGGTTCTTAAGCATGGCGCCCATCTCGGCGAACTGGGTGAAGACAAGAGCCACATCGCCCTCTGCGAGCACCTCTTCAAGCATCTCAGTTATGCGGTTCAACTTGCCTGAGCGCCCAGAAAGCGCAGAGCTATCGCCAAGGAACTGCGCAGGATGGTTGCAAACCTGCTTCAGCCTTACCAGCGCTGACAGCACCATGCCTTTTCTTTCTATTCCTTCTGAACTTTCAATTTTCTTGAGCATATCTTTGACAACAGCCTCATAGAGCGTCGCCTGCTCTTTTGTGAGGTTGCAATGTACTTTCATCTCGATCTTGTCGGGGAGATCCTTTATTATTGTAGGGTCTGTCTTCAGGCGTCGGAGTATGAAAGGCGAAACGATCTTTTTGAGTTCTGCTCCTGCCTCCTTATCGTTATACCGCTCGATGGGAAGCGCGAATCTTTTTCTGAAGCCATCTGCTGAACCAAGATATCCCGGATTCAGGAATTCCAGGATAGACCACATCTCAGACAGGCGGTTCTCAACAGGCGTACCCGTGAGAGCCACGCGGTAGTTCGATCTTATCCTTCGTACAGCCTGGGACTGCTTCGTGAACTGGTTCTTGATGTTCTGCGCCTCATCAAGCACCACACCATTCCACTCGACCTGAGAGAGTATCTCTTCATCCCTGTGCGCAAGCGCATAGGTACTTACCACAAGGTCGTAATTCGCAGCTTCAAAGAGGATTTCATTTTTCTTTCTTCGGTTGATGCCGTGATGTATCATAACCCGAAGCAATGGCGCGAACTTCTCTGCCTCCCTCTTCCAGTTCCCGACAACAGAAGTAGGGCAGATTAAGAGGGTCGGCGTATCGATGCCGTTCTCTTTATCCCTCAACAGGAGAGCGAGCATCTGTATGGTTTTCCCTAGTCCCATATCATCTGCAAGGCATGCTCCCAGCCCGTACTGACGAAGGAATGCAAGCCATGAGAAACCCTTTATCTGATAGGGACGAAGCTTACCGACAAAATCATCCGGCTGCGGCAACTGTTCTATCGTATTCCTGCCCGACAGTCGCTCAAACAGTTCTGAGATCCAGCCTGATGCTTTAAAACCACTTACCGAAAGACCGATGCCAGATTCACCGAGCCCAGTGCCAAGCCTCAGAGCTTCACCCAGCATCATTTCGCCCGAATGTCTGGATTTGAAAAACTTAATCGCTGCATCGATATCTTCCTTTTTCACTTCCACCCATTGCCCTCTTATGCGTATAAGAGGCTCTTTCAGGTTCACGAGAGCTTCGAATTCCTCTTCACTTATCGGCTCATTTCCGATGGCAATCTGCCAGTCGTATCTTATGATCGAATCAAAACTGAATATTCCTCTGCTGGTTTTTGGATCACGTTTTGGTTTCACGTTCAGTTTTACACCAAGTTTGGCTGTGTTTTTGTTCCACCAAGGAGGTACGAGTACCCCGAAGCCGCTTTCTGTTAGCAGCGGCACGGATTCTTTCAAGAAAGCGTATGCTTGTTCGTTGGTAAGCGCCGCCAAAGTTGGTCTGGCTGAATGCAGGCTATCTTCGATCGGAGGATATAGCCGGGTAGCTTTCCCTAGGTCAGCAAGAAGTTTCTCTTGAGGATGGTCGAATTTGCGGTTCAGGAATTGAAGCTCATCTTTTGACTCCCTCCAGACATTTTCGGCAGGCACGAGAAGACTCGGATCGTCGGATGCCTGAAGGAAATACCGTAAACTCCATTCATCCTGATATTTATCTGCTGGCGGTTCGAGGCGAAAGCATGTTCGAAATCCTGATCTTTCTATTTCGTGCATTGGAGCTTTCCAGGATAGTACGCCTTCAGATAGTTTCTGAATGCCTGAGGCGCGGGCTTCTATTGGTTTTCCGGTCGCGAGGGAATGGAGCCAGGCTTTAGATATACTGAGCTTTCGTGTTCTTATCTCTGATATCGGGATCCAGCTTCGTATACAGCTATCGATCGCGCTATTGAGAAAATCCTCGAATGTATTCTGCGAACCATTGAACCTGTTTTGAACAAGAGCCCTGCAAACAGGGGGCATTGAGCGCGCAAGCATTGAAAAACGCATCCTGTCGTTTTCATCGTTCAGCACATACTGCCATCTTGCGAACGCCATGCCATCAAATGAAACGATCCCGGGCACGAAATGCTGTTTCGATAATAGTTCCATCGCCAACTTCGAAGCTTTGCTCCAGAACCTTGTATCAGTACCTATCGCCGCTTCGCCTGCCCACATTCCTGTGAGTGAACTGAGCAATGAGACAGCATCTTCGGGCAATAAGCAAAGACCATTCACCCTCCATTGCTGCAGAGCCAATGCTTCCTCTGCCTCTTCCTTGTCCCTGAGCAGATCGGGTGAAGCCTGTGGAAATTTTGAATAAGATGGAAGGTTAAACAGCGCACTGTCCTTTTGCGTTTTTCTGATTCGCTCCGGATCCAGTGATTCTAATACGCGTTCCAAATCATTCTCAGATGCCTGAAAAGGATGTGCACGCGGCGAACCTGCCTTTGGAAGACGTCCCCTCTTTCTGGCTGGAGGCACTGAAGATTCTCCCCAAATGAAGAAGTTCCCTCTGCCTTCTGCCGTTTCTGGCGGTTTCCAGGTGCCGTGAAGGACTATCATATGACTATGAGCTGCTTTTTCTAACTTCTTTCCAGGACATAAAGGTTATCGTTTTCTACTGCAAAACTGGTGCGAACATTATGGAAATAGACATCAATAAAATCAGGGAGTTATCAAAAGAAAGAGAAAAAGAGAACTGGCAATTTCGATCTTTTTTGAAAAGCTGTGATAAACAGTCGGAGGAAATAGATTCAATCGTAAACGAATTATACAGAAAAATATCATCACAAATCGATTGCAGAACCTGTGCCAACTGCTGCAGAGAAATTCAGCCGGTGCTTGATCAAGAAGATACTGTAAAACTTGCAGAAGGTCTTGGCATCCCATCGACTGAGCTAAAAGATCAGTACCTGGTCATGGACTGGGAATCAGGAGAATATACGTTCAATAAGATACCATGCCCGTTTCTGAGATTCGATTAACGAAACCATGGCAGGATAAAAAGACTCCGAATTTGATAAGTTCATTTGTGTATATCTCTCTTATTTTGAATCAAAAACCAATAGGCTAATAGCTCTGTTTCATGACCGATTTTTCGGTAAGCGGGCCATTATTACACCTGCTTCAGCAGAGTTTCCATTTTTATTCTGAATTCTGCTATCTTTTCGCTGTTCAATTTCTCTATGAAATCAAGGATTTTTGAGTTGAATATTTCTGCAGCTTCGATTAATTCTTCAACTTCTTCCTTCAGTATCTTAAGAACAGGGAAAGAAGCATTTAATACATGTTGCAATAAGTTAGGGAAACGGATTCTTCCAGTCGATCATTTTCTAAAAGTAGTTTTGCTGATATGAGGTGGCTGTCCGATTTTTTCATAAAATCCTAAATTCCCATCTTTTTAGGCACTATGATACCCAATTTTTCAACAACTTCTTTCTGTTGTTTTGCCAATTCCTGAACAATTAACTCATCATCATAAACTTTGCACTTTAAATTTCT
>DAHXMQ010000313.1 GCA_027371625.1 Candidatus Methanoperedentaceae archaeon
CTAATAGTTCAGGTAAAACAAGCATTTTTCAAGCGATCTTAGCATTACGACAAACCATCCGAAATAAAGAGATGAAAAGTGCTTTAATCTTAAATGATTATATCGATCTGGGTTCCTTCAAAGATATTGTTTGGGAGCATAACCTTAAAAATAATATAACAATAACATTATCAGATTCAATTAGTACTGTAGAAGCTGAATTTGCATTTCAAGAGAATAATGAATCCATTTTTTTAAAAAGATTTAGAAATTTTGGATTTTTTTATGATGGATACAAGTTTTCTAATTATGATTATGAAGTTGTTAGAAATCAAGAAGGAACCCAGATCGATATAATCATTTAAGATTAAAGCACTTTTCATCTCTTTATTTCGGATGGTTTGTCGTAATGCTAAGATCGCTTGAAAAATGCTTGTTTTACCTGAACTATTAGGTCCTACTAAAAATGTTATTGGTTTTATATCTAATTTTCCTGTATCCTTTAGCGATTTAAAATTACAAATTCTCAACCCTGTCAGCATAGATTCTACATAACATGGCTTTTATAAAAACCTATCGACTATTGGAGATTTTTTTAATATACTAATGACTCACCTCACCCTCGCCCCTTCCTTAACCTCCTTCTCAGGCAGCAATAACACAGCGCCCTCACCATCCGCAGCAAGAATCATCCCCTTTGACTCCACCCCGAAAAGCTTAGCAGGCTTCATATTCGCAAGAACCACGACCTGCCTTCCTACAAGCTCGGAGGGAGCATGAGACTTCGCAATCCCTGCAACGATCTGGCGCTTCTCCCCTATGTCCACCTCAAGCCTCAGAAGCTTGTCTGAGCCCTTGATATTCTCAGCCGACAGCACCCTGCCGACCCTTATATCCAGCTTCTGGAACTCCTCAAAGGTTATCTCAGCCTTCTCCTTCCCAGCCTCAAGCTTGTTCTTCTCTTTTGCCATTGCTATCTTAATCCTTCTATCAAGTATGAATTCCATTTCCTTGATTTTCTTATCCTCTATCTTTGAAAACAATATTTCAGGAGCCAAAAGTTCATGCGAAGGTATCTCCACAAGCGCCTCCTCAAGTCTTGCAACATGCACATCACCTGCAAGTGCAAGCTGCCTCCATGCCTTTTCCATAATCCCCGGAAGTACAGGTTCAAAGAGCAGCACAAGCGCCTTCCCTATCTGGAGGCAGTTCTTTAACACATGAGCACAGGCTCCCCTGTCTTTTTTAATGAGCTGCCAGGGCTCCTTTGACTGGAAATACGAGTTCCCGTAAGCTGCAAGCTCCATCATCTCATCAGTGGCTTTTTTGAATTCGTACTCGTCAAAGGCTGATATTACTTTTTGGACAGTTGATTGGATTTTCTCGTAAATCTCCTTATCCACCTCGCCTTCAGGAACGGCGCCGAAGTTCTTGTGGGCAAAATGCAGGGTTCTATGAAGGAAATTCCCGAGTGCCCCGACAAGCTCATTGTTCACCTTATCCTGGAAAACCTTCCAAGAAAAATTCAATTCCTTCGTATGGGATGTATAGTTTGCGATATAATACCTCAAAAGGTCGGGATGGAAACCGTGGTCGAGGTAATCCTCATCTACCCACACCACGTACCCGCGGCTTTTTGAAAATTTCTTGTCATCGATCTTCAGCATGCCCGAAGCCACCACAGCCCAGGGCTGCGTATAGCCAGCGCCTTTCAGCATCGCAGGCCAGAAGATGCAGTGGTGATATGTTATATCCTCGCCAATAAAATGTATGATGCGCGACTTCTGCCGCCAGTATTTCTCCCAGCCATCAGCCGCCCATTCCTCAGTGAACGAAATGTAGCCAATTGGCGCATCCACCCACACATAAACAACAAGGTCTTCATGACCTGGAAAGCGCACACCCCATTCAAGGTTCCTCGTGATGCACCAGTCCTTCAGTTCACGTGCCCACTCCTTTGCATAGTTTATGGCATTGGCTGTACCTCCAAGGGTTTCCAGATATTCTGAGAGAAACCCGCTAAAAGCCGAAAGCCTGAAAAAGAAATGCTCCTGCTCACGATACTCTGCAGGGTTCCCGCATATCCTGCACTTTGCGTTCTTTATCTCCCCAGGCTCAAGATGTTTCCCGCATCCCTGGTCGCACTCATCGCCTCTTGCGACAGCGCCGCAGTAAGGGCATATCCCTTCCACATATCTGTCTGGAAGGAACCGGTTATCATTGGGGCAGTATGCCAGCCTTATGACCTGGGGATACACGTAGCCTCGTTCAATCAGAGCCTCGACGATGCTGTTCGTGCGTGCATGGTTTGTGGGAGAATCCGTATTCCCGAAGAAGCTGAACTCAACCTCCATCGCCCTGAAGATACTCTCGAAATGCTTGTGGTACTTGCTGACAAGCTCGGATGGAGTAATCCCAAGCTCTTCTGCATTTACAACGATAGGAGTACCATGGGCATCAGAGCCGCAGATAAACGCCGCCTGCTGCCCCTGTTTTCTGAGTGCTCTGACAAAGATGTCCGCAGGTACGTAGGTGCGCAAATGCCCTATGTGGCATTTTCCATTGGCATACGGAAGGCCGCAGGTTACAAGTACGGGTTCTTCTGATGGGAAGTTGGACATGGGCTTCTAACATGGAACTTCCATATAAAATAACTTCCCAAAGCTCTTGGGCAGCAAGCATTTATATGAAATTAATTGAGTTTATAAGCCACTTGAGTTGATTGCATGCTCTATCCAAGCGGAACTCCAACACAGCCAGAAATAATAGCCGTGGCTTTATCAAAACTCGATCTTAAGCCAGCGGATGTTCTTGCGGACATCGGATGCGGAAGCGGCTCCGTTTCCATAGCAGCCGCACCTCTCGTGAAGCATGTATATGCCATTGATAACAGGGACGAGGCTGTTCGCGCTACGAATGAGAATATTCAAGAGCGTAAGATAAATAATATCTCGGTGTTGAAAGGCGATGCTGCTTCCGTGCTCAAAGATATCGACTTTGACTGCGCTTTCGTAGGCGGGAGTAAAAATCTTGAACAGGTTCTTCCAATATTGATTAAAAAGGGGGCGAGGTTCGTAGTCAGTGCAGTGAGGATGGAGACATCTGCCCTTGCCATTGAGATACTGAAAAAGAACAACATGTTCAGGGAAATAATACAGGTACAAATATCAAGAGGACGTGAGCTTGGAGGAGGCACGATGTTCAAGCCTGAAAACCCTGTTTTCCTTATTCTGGGTGGAACATGCTAATAGGTGTAGGTCTCGGACCCGGAAGCTCTGACCTTCTTACGCTGGCTGCAATAAAAGCATTGAAAGAAAGCAGGAAGGTATTTGTGCCAGGAAAACTGGCTGCAAAATTGGTAGCACCGTATGCAAGAGCCGAAATTCTCGATTTTCCAATGATCCAGAACAAAGAAGAACTTTCAAAAGCGTGGGAAAATAATGCCAGAATAGTTGCTGAGGAGGCAAAAAAAAGCATTGTCTCCTTTGCAGTACTCGGCGACCCTAATTTTTTCTCCACTTTTTCACACCTTGCGCGGACAATAAAAGAAATATATCCTGAGATAGAGATTACCACAATTCCTGGCATAAGTGCATTAACAGCTCAGGCTTCTCGCACTAATACAATTATCGACGGCTCGTTCACCGTTAGCGAGGGCTCTCCTGTAAACACGAAAATTATCCTGAAGGCAAGACATCCTGCAAGTGCAAAAAAAACGTTGATGGATGAGGGTTTTAACGAGTTTATTTATGCAGAGCGGCTGTTCATGGAGAACGAGAGGATTACTGATGATATTCCGCAGGAAGGCGATTATTTCAGCCTCATGTTGGCGAAGCGCGGAAAAAAGCTAGAAAATAAAAGAGTTGTATATTTTGTCGGCGCAGGTCCCGGGAACCCAAAATATATCACGGTAAAAGGACGCGAGCTTCTTGAATCCTGCAACCTTGTTGTATATACAGGTTCGCTTGTCAATCCTGATATCCTGAATTATACGCATGGCGAGAAAATCGATAGCTACGGCATGAAACTTGAGGACATTGTTGATGTTCTGGCTAAGAACGTCGATGAAGGGAAAATTGTTGTAAGATTGCACAGCGGCGACCCTTCATTGTACGGGGCTATGATCGAGCAGTTTGACGGGCTAAGAAAAAGGGGAATAGATGTGGAAATCATCCCTGGCGTGACATCGCTCTTTGCCTCAGCGGCAGCACTTAAAACCCAGCTTACCATAAACGGGATTACTGAGACGCTGATAATCACAAGACCCGCAGGAGCCACACTTTCGAAAGATTCTCTCAGAGAATTATCCCGCCATAATGCAACGATGGCAGTCTATCTTGGCACGGATAGGCTAAGAGATATTATGAATAAAGTCACTTACTCGAAGGAAACACCTGCTGCTGTCGTATATCATGCTTCGTGGGAGGATGAAAAGGTTATCATCGGGACGGTTGGCGACATTGCAGACAGGGTCGAAGCTGAGGGAATTGAAAAGTCAGCCATGATTATAATAGGAAGTGTGCTTATACCCTGGAACTACAGGAGGTCGCATCTTTATGGGTGAGCTTGCAATTATCACATTTCCGCGAAATCGTGCTGCAGCGGAGAGGATTGCGGCTTTCACGGGCGGGGAGATTCTTAGTTATTCAAAAAAAGCTTTCAAGCAGGCTTTTGAAGAGTACAAATCAATAATAGCGATAATGGCGGCGGGCATAGCTGTCAGAAACATTGCGCCTTTAGTGTGCGATAAATGGGAGGACCCGGCTGTAGTGGTAGTGGATTCGGGTTCGAATTTCGCCATACCTATCCTTGGCGGACACCACGGCGGCAATAAACTGGCAAAGAAACTGAAAGAAATTGGTATAATTCCCGTGATAACAACAGCAACTGAAGCCAAAGGAAAAAAGTCTGTTGAGGAAATAGCGCAAGAACTTGGATGCAGGATAATTAACCAGAGCTCGACAAAAAAAGTTAACGCTGCATTGCTGGATACGGATGTCGAAGTGCTGCGTGTAAAAGGACCGATGATTGTGCTTGCCGACGATGATGTCTGCGTGCTGAAGCCCGGCGGGCTTGTGGTGGGAATCGGCGCAAATCGCGGTGTCAGCAGCTCCGAGGTGATGGATGCCGTGAAGTCTGCTCTTTCTGAAATCAATGCAGGTATCGAGGATGTGAAATATTTTGCCTCCGCAAAACTCAAGGAAAGCGAGAAAGGCATCATCGATGCTGCGTTGGAATTTGAAAAGGAACTCAGGTTCGTTTCCCATGAACTCATCAACTCAATCAAAACACCAACGCCATCGAGGGCAAAAGCCCTTGGACTGAACGGGGTATGCGAGCCTGCAGCGCTTGCATTATCCGAAGAAAAAAAACTTTTACTTAAAAAGAGGATATACGGGAATGTCACAATCGCGATCGCAAGGTAAGCTGTATATCGTCGGCATAGGTCCCGGAGGAGTTGAGCATCTTACGAAAAGGGCGCGCGATGTCCTGACAAAATCCGAATATGTGGTTGGCAATGGCACATATCTTGACCAGATTTCAGAAGTTATAAAAAATTCAAAAGTCATAAGAAGCGGGATGGGCGGTGAGGTCGAGCGCGCCAGAAAAGCAGTGGAGCTTTCAAAAAACCACATCGTCTCGATAATCAGCGGCGGGGATGCCAATGTGTATGGAATGGCAGGTATTGTTCTGGAATTTGCGCAGAAATCAGGCGACATAGAGCTTGAGGTCATTCCGGGCGTTACAGCGCTGAGCGCGGCTGCTTCACTTCTCGGCGCGCCCGTGGTATCTGATTTTGCTGCCATCAGCCTGAGCGACCTTCTGACTCCGGTAGAGATCATCGAGAGAAGGCTCAAAAGTGCTGCTGAAGCTGATTTCGTGATTGCACTTTATAATCCGAAGAGCAGGAGCAGGAAGAAAAATTTTGGGTTTACGATAGAAATTATAAGAAGGTACAGGAGCGATGAAACGCCCGTTGGGATAGTGAAAAATGCAACACGAGAGGGTGAAAAAGTTGTTGCAACAACGCTTGGAAGAATAATGGAGTATAATGATGATATCGACATGAGCACGATTGTGCTTATCGGGAAC
>DAHXMQ010000321.1 GCA_027371625.1 Candidatus Methanoperedentaceae archaeon
GGATTTCCATGCAGGATGTTATGGTGGAAAGGATATATGAATTAACTTGAAACAAAAAGAAAACTATTTACGTAAATAAACGGTAGCCTATGGTCGGTCACGTATCCTTCCCTTAGGCTTTGCCGATACGCAATGGAATCAAATAAGGATATGATGACTATAAAAAGGAGAAAGAATAATGACTGCAACACCAACACCTCAAAAGCTTCTGGAATTCATAAAGGAAAAGAATGTGAAATGGGTTGACCTCCAGTTCATGGACATACCCGGCTACATACAGCACATCACAATCCCTTCATACACGCTGAAAGAAGAGGATTTCACAGATGGCATAGGAAAGCTGGACGGCTCCTCGATAAAAGGTTTCAAGACAATCTTCGAATCCGATATGCGGATGTTCCCCGACCCGAACACCTGTGCAATCCTCCCCTGGACTGACAACACGCCGCACAGGACGCTCCGCCTGATAGTCGATCTCTATGACTCCTTCGGAGGACCTCGTTTTTCGCGCGACCCGAGGCACATAGCACAGAGAGCCGAGGAGGCTGTTAAGAAGGCAGGTTTTGACCTGTCGTACTGGGGACCTGAGCTTGAGTTCTTCGTATTCGACTCCGTAAGAATGTATCCAAGCTATTCAACAGCACGCGATGCCTGGGCAGGCACTGGATACGAGATAGACTCAAAGGAAGCTCCATGGTCGCAATCAAGCGGCATCAATCACCCGATAAGGTTCAAGGAAGGGTACTATCCTGCCCCGCCACAGGATACATTACAGGAATACCGCAGCGAAGTAACAGGGCTTCTCTATGACTACTTCGGCATAGTGTGCGATGCGCACCACCACGAGGTAGCTACGGCAGGGCAGTGCGAGATAGACATGAAATACGATACCCTGACGAGGATGGCTGACAACGTACTCACATACAAGAACGTGGTCAAGAACGTTGCATACAATATGAAAATGGTCGCAACCTTCATGCCAAAACCGATATTCGGCGACAACGCCTCTGGCATGCATATCCACCAGTCGCTCTGGAGGAACAAGAGAAACACCTTCTATGATCCTGATGACGAGTATGCCGAGATATCCCAGACCTGCCGGTATTATATCGGAGGATTGATGGAGCATTCAAGAGCATTGTGTGCAATCACATCTCCAACGACGAACTCGTACAAGAGGCTCGTTCCGGGTTACGAGGCACCTGTCTATATCGCATGGAGCAAGCGCAATCGCTCAGCGAGCATACGTGTGCCTGTGTATGAGAAGGGCAAGGAAGCCCCCAAGAGGATCGAGTTCAGACCGCCCGACACGAGCTGCAATACCTATTTTGCGTTTGCTGCACTTACTGCTGCCGGGCTTGACGGCATCAAGAGAAAGACAGACCCAGGCGATCCTTGCGACGAGAACATCTACCACCTCACTGCGGAGAGGAGAAAAGAGATGGGAATCAAGGAATGCCCTGGCTCGTTGCAGGAAGCACTTGCTGAGCTTGAGTCCGACAGGAAATTCCTTGAGCTTATCTTCCCTGGTGACGCCATCGATATGTGGATAGAGCTTAAATCAGAGGAATACAAGCAGAACTCGATAAGACCTACGCCATACGAGTTCTACCAGTACTTCGATATATAAACCA
>DAHXMQ010000335.1 GCA_027371625.1 Candidatus Methanoperedentaceae archaeon
AAATCTAGCAAAGTCATATACTTCCCTCTTCATATCCGGAGGCAATTCGTTGATCAATTCTTCAACTGTTTCCATGCAGCGAACCTCAATATTTATTACATACTGTTTGTCTTGCTGAAGAACTTATGAAAATTGAAGAAATCAAAGAGAAAATAAGGGCTAATGAGTACGAAATTAGCTTCCATGCGGAAAAAGAAAGGTATGCGGAGGACATAACAATCTTTGATTTAGAAACCGCCATCTCCAATGGCGAGATATTGGAAAATTATCCTGACGATACAAGGGGAACAAGTTGTCTTGTCCTCGGGTATTCACAAGGTAGATCCATCCATATCGTTTGTGGTTATACGCCTGGAAAATGGCTCAGAATAATAACAGTATATATACCCAAACCACCAAAATGGATTGATGAAAGAACGAGAACCAAATGAGGTAAATTGATGCATAAATATGGAGATTGTTCATTTTGTGGCGGAGAAGTGAACAATGATAAGGCTGAATTAGATTATCGCTATAAAGGAAAGTTGTATATTTTTAAGGATGTACCAGTTGGTATTTGCCAGCAATGCGGTGAAAAATATCTTACTGCAAAAGTGGCTAAAGAGATTGAGCGGAAGATTCAAACAAAACAGAAATGGGATAAAACTATTTGTGTCCCTGTGGATATCTTCACGGAGAGAATACCTGCATAGGATGCTTAGAAATAGTAACAAATCTGCGTTATCTGCGGTTCGTTTTTTTAGAGCCAATGGTTGCATCGTTTTCCTATCGGGCGCGCCGAAACTGTTGAAAATATTTAAATCAGAGTTCGTAACGAGTTCGTATCAAGTTCGTTGTTTTATGAAAATTGCGCTCCACTTTGCGTTCTTTGCGACTTTGCGGTGAGCGGTCGCCACGACCCCAACCTCCCTCCTGCAGGCGCGCACCTCCCGCCGCGGCTACGGGTGCGAGGGTACGGACAACAACCGCTTTCATATTCATCAATGAATATAAACCACAGAGCGCACAGAGGACACGGAGGGATATGTAAAAATCTCTGTGGTCTCTGTGTCTTCCGTGGCTGATTATCCTTTTTTGTTATTCTTAGAAATATGCCTGCATCGGGTTCGTATCGGCGCGCGCCGAAATGTTTAAATTCGTGATGCATGTTGGGGGGCAATGCGGTTTTTTCTTTGTGTCCTCTGTACCCTCAGTGTTTTCGTATTTATAAGAAGATGGCTACAAATAATGCATTTTTATCTGACCAAACATAAATTGAATCAGTCTCTTTTTCCAATATAATTATGTATCCCCTAACAATTACAGACCGCTATGCTACAGGACGAGTACCAGCTTGATTATTTCAAAGAGAACGGCTTCGTGCGCAAACAATGCCAGAAATGTGGTCCAAACTTCTGGACACGCGACCCCGAAGCCGAGCTATGCGGGGATGCGCCATGCGTGGAATACTCGTTCATCGGCAATCCTGTGTTCAAGAGGGAATACGACATATCCTCCATGCGGGAGGCATATTTATCGTTCTTCGAGCGGCACGGGCACACGAGGGTAAAGCGTTATCCTGTTATCGCACGCTGGCGTGACGACATATACCTCACCATTGCATCCATTGCTGATTTCCAGCCTTTTGTAACCTCAGGCATCGTCCCCCCGCCTGCGAATCCACTAACTATTTCCCAGCCGTGCATAAGGCTTGATGATCTCGCTGGCGTGAAGCTCGTGGTGGCTGCAGGCGAGCGCGCGCAAAAAAGAGGCGTGAATTCTGGTGCAATCGTGCTCGAGATGTCCAAGCTCGTTGGAGGCGGAGGCGGAGGGAAGCCGGGGATAGCGCAGGGAGGCGGCATGGATGTTACGAGGATTGAGGAGGCGCTGGAAAAGGGGGTGGAGATGGTGAAGGAAACGGTTAGTTTTCCTTAATCCGTCAGCCCATATTTGGTTAAATCAAAGCTGTAATCATTTCGTACTCCGTTCATCATTACAGTAATATCTAACGTCGGAGCATCGCTTTTATGGACTAAAGGATAGCACATGGCAAGATTTTGATTTGTATTAGCATTCAGCTTAAACTGCAATCCGGTACTGCGCACGCACGCATTACTCAATCCGCCCACGCTGTCGTACATATTCAGTGTTCTCCCATCTTTCAGTCCGAGTGTATTTTTAACCACTGCAACATTGAGGCTCTGTGGATTGTTATTCTTGACATCCAGATTTACTTGAGTACAGGGTTGTGTTGTTCCACTTACAATACAATTCTGAAGAGTCTCAACTTCGAGCAATAGCTGATAGCTGGAGGTCTGGACAGCAGGGATCTGACCCACAGTCTCTACAGGGGTAGCATGAGCCGTCTCTGACACTTTGCCCTGCTGGGTACTGGTGCATCCTGAGAAGAGAACCAAAAGCCCTATAGCTGTTATAAAGACAGCATTTTTAAATTTTACCATAACACCACAAGAATTAAAATTACCTGCTATAAGATAAAACTGTCGATGCGCTAAAGTCCAAGCTCTTTTCCTATAATACGGAAATCCTCTTTGAGACTGGACAAATATGCTGGATTGTAAAGCGCCGCGGCAGGATGAAATGTAGGCATTATTTTCGATGGAACTCCGAAAAGCAGTTCCCCCTCAAAAATCTTTCCCCTGACCTCGGTTATCCCCCTGACATTCACATTAATTTTTGAAAGAATGTATCCTGTCGAGTGGTTCCCGAGCGTAACAATAATCTTTGGGTTAATTATCCGAATCTGCCTGTCAA
Organism: Candidatus Methanoperedentaceae archaeon; assembly: GCA_027371625.1. GTDB lineage: Archaea > Halobacteriota > Methanosarcinia > Methanosarcinales > Methanoperedenaceae > Methanoperedens. The sequence continues at coordinate 2,755 of DAHXMQ010000335.1, forward strand.
GGTAAGGGGCGCAAGCCCTGATTTCATCCTCCTTCGGAGCCCTGTTCTCAGGAGGGCGATGCTTAACGATATTGGTTATGTAAACATCTTCTCTGCCGAAGCCTATTCCCGAGAGCAGAGAATCCAGGAGCTTGCCAGCCCTTCCAACAAAAGGTCTTCCCTTAACGTCTTCCTGATAGCCCGGCGCTTCGCCTATGAGCATGAGCCTTGCTTCAGTTTTTCCCTCTCCCGGAACAGGATTCTTTGCCTGCTTCCACAGCCGGCATTTCCTGCAATCCCGAACCTCTGCGACCAACTCATCAAGTAATTCATTTGGCATCGTAATAAAGAGGCTGGGCTATCGCTTTAATGTTTCCACATTTGATGAACCCGTCAAAAAAAGGTGGATTAAAATTGGGTTCATCAAAGATTGCGATGGTTTGAATACGCATCCTGCCCTTTAGCTCTGAAATGAAAATCCAAGACCTCGACCTTCCTGATAATGTAGTCCAACTCTATAAGGATTCAGGCATAACGGAATTATATCCTCCCCAGGCTGATGCGATTGGCAGAGGTTTACTGGAAGGCAAAAACCTCGTTGCTGCGATACCAACAGCCTCGGGCAAAACTCTGCTGGCAGAATTTGCCATGCTGGAATCAATACTGGATGAAAACAAACCCGGAAAAGCCCTGTACATCGTGCCCCTGCGCGCACTTGCAAGCGAGAAATACGACAGTTTCCAAAAATTCCAAAGCATAATGAAAAGCAGCGGGAAGGGCATATCTACCGCAATTTCAATAGGTGACTATGATTCTCCTGATGAGTGGCTGGGACACTCTGACATTATCGTAGCCACATCTGAAAAAGTGGACTCGCTCCTGCGGAACAGGTCTCACTGGATGGAAGAGATAACTATCGTAGTCGCAGATGAGATACACCTTATCGATTCTCCCGACCGCGGGCCGACACTTGAGATCGTGCTTGCCAAACTGATGCAGCTAAACCCGCAGATAATAGCGCTTTCAGCAACCATTGGCAATGCAAATGAAATCGCAAAATGGCTGGATGCCGAACTTGTAGTTAGCGACTGGCGCCCGATACTATTAAAAGAAGGGGTTTTTTTCGGGAATGCCATAATTTTTGCAGACAGAAGCCAGCGCGATATTAAAGAATTCCATAAGGACAGTGCCATATCGCTTGCTGCCGATACACTCGTTGAAGGCGGGCAGTGTCTTGTATTTGAAAGCAGCAGGAAAAACAGTGAAGGTCTGGCTGCGCGCATGGGGACATCGATATCGCCCCTTATCTCTTCCGGCACTAAAGAAAAACTACGTGCTCTCGCTATGGAAATCCGTGAATCAAGCGAGGTTGAAACTGCAAAAAAGCTTGCTCTCTGCATCGAGAATGGAAGCGCATTCCACCATGCCGGGCTTATCTCAGAGCAGCGAAAGTTAATCGAGGACGGGTTCAGGGTTGGCACAATTAAAGTAATCGTGGCTACACCCACACTTGCAGCAGGTCTCAATCTCCCTGCGCGCCGCGTCATAATAAAAGGATACAGAAGATACGATGTTAATTTTGGTCTCGCGCCCATACCTGTGCTTGAGTACAAGCAGATGGCAGGAAGGGCGGGGCGTCCGCGCCTTGATCCGTATGGGGAATCCGTTCTTGTGGCAAAAACGTACGATGAGCTTGAGGAACTCATGCAGCAGTATGTGCTTTCGGATGTTGAGAAAATCTGGTCAAAACTCGGCTCGGAAAATGCCCTGCGCACACATATCCTATCCACAATCGCAACAGGTTTTGCCCGCAGCATGGAGGAGTTGCTTGAGTTCATGGGCGCAACTTTTTACTCTACCCAGCAGGAGCCCTGGAGCCTGAAGACTGTGATTGATAAAATAATAGGTTTCCTTGTCGATAAAAAGATGATAATAGAAAAAGATGGACTTTTCGCAACAAGGCTCGGGGCACTGGTATCGAGGTTATACATCGACCCGCTTTCAGCCTCCAGAATTCTTGAAGGATTGGAGAGGATAGATGAAAAAAGCATTGAATATACCGAATTAACCCTTCTCCATCTTGCCTGCACCACGCCAGATATGCGCTCGCTGTACCTTCGCCAAAACGATTACGAGTGGCTGAGTGATTTTGTGATGGAGCACCACATGGAGTTCGTTCACGTGCCTGCGCAGTTCAAGATGGATTACGAATGGTTCCTCTCAGAGGTAAAGACTGCATGCGTTATGCTTGACTGGATTAATGAGAAAAAAGAAGACGATATTGTAAAGAGATTCGGCATAGGTGAAGGCGATATACACGCGCTCTCCGAGACCATGCTTTGGCTTGTTCATTCGATGGCAGAGCTTGCTGCATTCCAGAAAAGTCCGTGCGCAAAGAAAGCGGCGGAGCTTGAAGAACGCGTTGGATACGGGGCAAGAGAGGAGCTTCTTGATCTTATCCAGATAAGAGGTATAGGCAGGGTAAGGGCAAGAAAGCTCTATGATGCAGGATTCAAGGATATGGAAGCGCTTCGAGTGGCTAAACCGCAGGTGATTGCAAAAATAATCGGTCAGAAAATTGTCATGAAAATCCTGAAGCAGATAGGTACTTCCATACCCATCGAGGAGCCATCAGACGAGCAGCGAAGCCTCGGAGATTTCAGGTAACCTTTAATACTCATTTGATAGTTAATGAGTGGTGATGGATCGTTTGAGCCTGTCGGGAATTCTGTATGGAAGCTATGAGGCTTTACTTGCCAATGAAATAAAGGATAAGCCTGTCCCTTCGCATGTCGCAATTATTATGGACGGCAACAGGCGCTTTGCAAAAAAACACGGGCTGGAGCAGTATTACGGTCATTTCAGGGGTGCGGATACAACGGAAAAAGCCCTTGACTGGAGTTTTGACCTTGGTATTAAGCAGCTCACTGTCTATGCCTTTTCTACCGAGAATTTTGTAAGGTCGGAACTGGAGAAAAAGAGGCTTTTTGAGCTTATAGGGATAAAGTTCGATAAAATATGCAATGACGAGCGAACGCATAGACGAAGAATGAGGGTCAGGGTACTTGGTAATATAGAAAATCTCCCTTTTTCCTTGCAGTCGTCAGCCAAACATGCCGAAGAGATTACAAAAAATTACAGTGGCGTGTATCTAAATGTGGCGCTTGCCTACGGCGGGAGACAGGAGCTGGTCGATGCTGCACGCAAGATGGCGTGGAAAATCAGGAGCGGCGAATTATCCGTAAAAGACATCAATGAAGAGATAATATCAAATAACCTGTATCCTGCAAGCGGCTCTGTTCCCTATGTCGATCTTATTATACGAACAGGCGGAGACGAGCGGATATCCAATTTCCTTCCCTGGCAGGCGAACGGGAATGAGTGCGCAGCATATTTCTGCGCCCCGTTCTGGCCAGAGTTCCGTAGGATTGACTTCCTTCGCGCCATACGCACATATCAAACAAGGGAGCACGAGAGGCAGAAGAACACGGTTATGAGGATCGTCAAACTGTTGAGCTATTACGGCATGGTGGAAGTGGAGGATGTTATCCGCATCTCAAGGAAATTCATTGCAATCCCGAAGGAAGAAATAATAAAGATACTCCACGAACTCGCGAGTCGCAACGTGGCGATGCAAAGCATGATAAAGTGGTAACTATCTCCCGAACCGGCGCTGGCGCTTCTGGAAGTCCCTTATGACTCTGAGGAAATCAACCTTCCTGAAATCAAGCCAGTTGACATCGGTAAAATATAGCTCCGAATAGACGGACTGCCAGATGAGGAAATCGGTCAGTCTCTTGCCTCCCGCGCGTATTACAATATCAGGCTCGGATTTGAACAGGAGATAGGATTCGATTACTTCTTCGTTGATATCCTCGGGGTTCAGCTTTCCGTTTTCCACCTGTGCCATTATTTCCTTGATCGACCTCGTCAGTTCATATTTTCCGCTGTATCCAAGAGAAATATCAAGAGCCATTCCTTCGCCGGCATGTTTTTTTATTCCTTTATCGCCGCGTGTGATTACGTTAATATTAGGAGTTATGCCGCAAAGTGCGAATGGTATTTCAGCGGACAATTTACTGCATATTTTTTTGCTAAGCTCTGCATCCACCTCGATTATACTTATGTATATCGTAACGGCATTTGCTCCAATTTCCTTACACCATGCAGCGAAAGAATTCAGTTTATCATAATTGTTATCCGCGAGCACATCGCTTTCTGCTATGGCAAGGACGATGTATTTCGGCACATCCTGTTTTTTTATTGCGTCCTTGAGTTTCCATTCGTATAATGCTGATATCAAGCCCATTGCGGAATCGTCAATAACATTTTAACATAAGAATTTAACTGTTCAACCTCGACAGTTTTCATTGTTTACAAAATTTTTTTAGCCTGAAAAAGAAAGTGCTTCCCTTTCCAGGCGTGCTCTCCACGTATATTTCACTTCCATGTGCTCTGACAATTCCGTATGCTATTGAAAGCCCAAGACCGCTGCCACCAGTTTTTCTCCGGGATGAGCTATCAACCTGATAGAACTTATCAAATATCTTGATCAATTTATCTTTCTCAATCCCGATGCCGGTATCCTTTACCCTGATCTCTATGCTGTCATCCATTTTTTTCGCTGATAGAAGGATTTTACCCCCATCCGGGGTAAATTTCAATGCATTCCCGAGGAGATTATTCAAAACTATGACAAGCTTTTCCCTATCAGCATAAACCGAAGGGAGCATATCTGGAATATCCCTTGAAATAGTACTCCTTTTTTTCAGGGCAGGCTGTTCCATATTTTCAAGAGCTATGTCCGCCACTTCATGAAAATCAACCTCTTCAAATTGGAACTCCATCTTGCCGGCTTCTATCTTTGAAAGGTCGAGGATATCGTTGATCATGTGTGTCTGGCGATCGATGTTCCTGATTATATTCGCAAGCATTTCTTTTTGGACCTTGGTATCTGTGTTCCCCTCAGATTCGAGAAATTCAGCAGAAGTTCTTATCGCGGAAAGAGGCGTCTTGAGTTCATGTGAAACCAGGGAGATGAAGTCTGATTTCAGCCTGTCAAGTTCCGTTAATTTTACGTTTGCATTTTGTAGAAGTTCATTGGAATTCTTAAGTTCGCTTGTTTTTTTAGCAACTTCAATTTCCAGAGATTTATTCCAACCTGAGAGTAAAATTATAATCGAAAGACTGCCCAGCAAAATAAATCCAATAGCCACGCCTATAAACAAGCCCTGCTTTACATACACCGAGTATATCAACGCCCCAACTTCGGATTCCGAGGAAGTCACAGCTATAGACCACTGCTGGTCACGCCACCGAATAGGAGAATACGCTATCAACTTCTTATCGGATTTATTCCCCTCGAAATAATAACCTGTGCCCTCTTCACCATTAATCTGTTCGTGAAGTATCTGTCGCAGGAGCGGATTGGTATCGTTCAAAAAGGTAAGATAATTTTCACCGACCAGATATTTTTCAGAACTATCATACAATACCATACCATTTTTATCTATCAGATAAATCCCTGAGGAATCATCATTTTTCAAAAACCGATTTGAAATGTCTTCTATCTTGATGATTGCAAGAACCATTCCTTTGAATTCTCCATCTTTATACACGGGTGTCCAGATAAAAGAGCCCAGCCCTCCCTCAAGCAAGGTCATAGGACTTGAGATATAAGTTTCCTTGTTCTTCATGGCTCTCTCAAAATCCTCTGATATTGGTTCATTTCTAGGATTCCCCTGATTATAAATATCATATCCGAATGGTGTATTTTCTTCTGGATATCCTATGGTCACTATTCCACTTTTATTAACAAACTCAAGCACATATATACCGTTTGTTGAATTGTAAACGTTCTTGAATGCAGAGATTATCCTGTCAGGCGGCGGAGCGTCAGAGATACTATTTGCCAGTATCTCGATGTTTATTGTCCTTTCGTTCAGAAAATTCTCTATCCCTGTGGACATTTGCCTTGAGAGCAGTAGTTGTTGGTCGGTAAACTGTTTTTGGACGATATTCTTGACTTCATTATTTGCCCTGATTCCCAGAACTGTGATGAATGTTACCACTATTATGCAGAGAAATATGATTGCGAGCAAACTCCATCTATTGTTCCTGGAGATATATTTTTGGAACATTCAAATATTGTATTTCCCTAATCACACAATTTTTAAATCCTTGCTCTCCTGAGCACGCTTTTTATTCGTGCCTTTAGTTCATTGAGATTGAATGGTTTTGTTACGTAATCATCCGCCCCAATCTCCAAGCCTTTTATCTTGTCTCTGATTTCATCCTTCGCTGTTAACATTATAATCGGGATATTCCTGGTAATCTCATCCTTTTTCAGCCGGCTGCATACCTCAATGCCATCCATCCCGGGCATCATGAGATCCAGGATTATCAATTCAGGTATCTCATCCTTTGCTTTCTTTATTCCTTCAAAGCCATCATAGGCTTCGGCGACAACGTAACCTTCGGCTTCCATGGATCTTTTCAATGGGAGAAGTGTATCCATTTCATCATCCACTATCAATATCTTTTGTCTGGTATCGGAAAAAGCCCTGATTCTTGCTTCAACCTCTTCTTCCGGGATTCCAAGTTTCCTGGATATCTCTGAATTGGATATGTTTTCATCGTGTTTTATCAATTCGATGATTTTACTATCTATAGTATCCTTTTTCATTTGCTGTCACCCATCTTATTATTCAATTCATAATAAAACTTCATCACCAGTTTTGTAATTTCATTTTCTTCATCGAGAGTGAAAGTCCGTATCTGTTTACCCAGTTTCTTCTCTATTATCATTTTATTCTCCAGCAGGGGTTCTATCACCCTTGCCACACTGGAATGGGATAATCCGGTTCCTTCGGCTATCCCGGAGAGATATGTTGTCTCTCCTTTGTTATTTATCAGATACTCTAAGACGGAAAGCTGAGCGGTTTTCCCGAATAATTTTTCGAAGGGAGTCATATATGTTAAATTTGATTATTTACTTAAATATATTACTGATTATACTCAAGCTTGACTATTAATAGAAAAGATTAAGTATTAAACTTGCTTATTAAAGATTAAACTTGTCTATTATTAGACGGGTTTGAAAATAATATAGGAGGAAAATATGAGTAAATATGCAAGTATAGTGATAGCAATCCTTGTCCTTGGCATGTTCACAGGAATAGAAGCTGGCAATGTGGCTCAGGCTCAGGATGTAGTCGTTCAGGAGGTAGGGGCTCCTGTAATGCCGCCGGCAGACCAGATAGGAAACATCACTAAGATCGATATCTCGCCGCAATATGGCAATTTCAGATTGCAGCCTGGCGAGAGCAAGGAAATAACAGTAACGATAAGGAACAAGGAGAAAAATGCAGTTAGTGTCAAGCCAAATACCGTGATATTACCATACGGCGGGTACATGGTGGACGCAGGCTGGATAACAGTCAAACCAGGCAGTGCGGATATACCTGCCGGAGGCAGCCAGAAATTTACAATAAAGGCAGAAATTCCAAAAGATGCATCCATAGGAAGTTCCAGTCTCCAGATTGCCTTTACCAATGAAACAATCCCAACGCCATATCCGCAGCCATTCCCCAATTATATCCATGCCTTCCAGTTCTCAGTCGATGTCTGGATGCCGCCAAAGCTCCAGATAATGATGCCCTATATAAGCGACCAGCTTGAGGCAGGGAAGGAATACGATTACGAGATAAAGCTGAAAAATACAGGAGACCAGGCGATAGGGATCAGTCCAAAGCTGGGCAGTGATGATATGTACTACGGCGGTCCCTACGGCATGATGGCACCTGCCCTGACCGAGGATTCGATAACCATAACAGCACCAACGAGCATTGCAGCCGGCGCAACTGATGCGGTGAAAATCCATGTCAGGGTGCCTGCTGATGCCAAAGGTTACTACAACGGTTATATAGATCTGGGAATAGACGACCCATCTGTCAGGGAATGGGAAGGAAGAGTACAGCTTAACTTCAATATCTGGACGCAGCCAACGGGGGCTTTTGTCAGAAGTTTCAACCTGACCGAGGCAGCTCCTATTACAGTGGAGGTCAGCTCAAACAACTACTACTATGGCTATCCTTATGCAAAAGGAACAAATGCAAAGGCACCATCGTTTGAGACAAGCCTTGAAGGTCCTGGAGGGAAGGCTCCGCTTACTGTCAACAAGACCGTAATAAGAGGGAACGTAAACATGGGAGGCGACAGACCGCCGTGGGAGATGGACAGTGCGTCCATATACCAGGAGATGGGAGTCCAGTATGTAGTTACATATAAAACTGATGGTACACCCGGAGAATGGAAGCTTTCTGTGCTGCCCAGGAATACGCAGGGGTTTGATTACTCCATAACGATTGGAGGGTAAACCTCTCCTTTTTCTATTCCTGTTTGTCTTAAAACAGATTTTTGGAAAAAAAGGATGATGGAGTCATGAATACGAAGATAACACTTGTAATCGGAATTATAATATTAACCCTCGGCATCGGGCTCAGCTTAAGCCAGAAACAGCCGGATGTAAAGCCTTCATGGGTGCAACAGGTGCTATGGCAGGATAAGCCTCCTGATAATGCAAAGATAGAAGAACTGCTGTGGACAGAAATAACCCCGTATAGAACAGAATATGAAATGGTAAACATAAGTTCCGATACCACGAGCGAAGGACTTCGTCTGAAAGTGGTGGCTACTTCAAAAGAGACAGATAAACAGGATATCTATGATTTCATGTATGATGGCAAGGAATTACTCCTGACTGGCTATCTCCTTGAGGCTATACCTTCGCAATATAGGAACGATGCAATCGCTATCGCTATCGGGAACCAGGAAGTCGCAGCTTCAGTTGCCGGTGCCGGCGCTCCGACCGTAAGGCGGATCCTGCCGAAGACTTCTGAAAGATTCTATGCCCCAAAAACGCTGCTGAGTGTAACATGGGAAGGGGTTTCTGCGCTTGTAGATCCCGATGAGCGAACGGTAGTGCAGGTCTGGAAGGCTGGAGCACAGCAAGGTGCAAAGAAATGAATAAAGCTGGGTCTGGTATTGGGAGTGCGCAGGAAGGGATAGAGACCATGGCTACATCTTTTTTCATAATTTCAAGGAACTCTCTATCGTATCTCTCTCACTCCCCCCTTCCTCACCCTCTCCACCTCCTCCTTCCCCGGAATCCTCAGTACAAAACTCCCGTGGCAGGGCTTGACATAAGGAAGAATAACATCCTCGCCCTCTATTGCAATCGGAATCGGAGGAACCCCTATCAGATAATTATCAAAAATCTTGGCGCCGCTGTCAGCGCTGGCATGAATAGACGCATGTAACAAATGGCTTTCCTTTAAGCCAGGGCGCTCTCGCTCCTCACACTGGGCAAAAAAATAGTCCATGTCGATGTGGAGGAGGAAGTCGATGAAGCAGGATATTCATGAACTCCGACCCGAATACGTCAAAAAGCTGCAGGAAATAGAACAAAAAGGCAGATTTCTTTCTTTTAAAAACATTAACGAACTGAGAAAATCCATAGAGTCCGAGCAGGCATGGGGATTGCCGTTCAACTGACAAAGTTTACCAGACTCAGAGCTGTTCCGCCCAGATTTCAATAATTTTGTGATTTATACCATAATTTTTGATAAAATCCAGCATTTTCTCCTTTTGTTCGGCTGGAACTGCAATGACGCTTTGCTTTATCTTTTTCCCAGATAATCCTTCCAAAACGCCTTTTGATTCAATTATTTTCTCTCCAACCTTCTGATGATAACCATAAAGTTTTCTCCAGATCTTGATTTTTCTGCTTCTTTCCATTTTGCTAAAATCCAGGATAAACAGGAGATAATATTTTACATCCTTCGGCAATCTCTCATATTTCCCATAAAGAAGAATGCCGCTTGTAATAATACTTCTGTGAAGTTCCCAGCGTTCAAGTTGCCCTGTTTTTACGGAAATGGAATTCTCCAATCCGCGAAGCTTCCATTTTTCATGTGTTTCCGATTTTTCAAACGTAGAAAGCAGTTTTACTACTGTATTTTTGACCGCAGCTCTGCCTTTTTCCGCGTCTACAAATATATCTATGTCGCTTTCGCTGTCAAAATCCCCACGCGCAACTGAGCCGAAGAGTATTATGTTTTTTATGTCTTCCGCTATACTGGATTTCAGCAGGAAAGAGGAGAAGTCCATCGCATAAGCAATTAGCTCGTACCTATTCATCCATCATCCCCCGAAGAATGCTTTCAATTTCGTTAAATATCACGATTATTTCCTTTATGTTTTCTTTTGGTTTCGGCGCGCCGTATGCAAGAATTTCGCTTGTATTTTCCAGAGCAACCATCATTTTCAATAGCATATCTTTGTTCTCAAAATCAGGCAGTTTCTCCGAGACTTTTTCCGACTTGAACCACCTGTGGTTGAGCTGGAAGCCCTCATCAACAAGCTTTTTTCTGTGGAGGTATGCGGAGAGGAGTTCGACCATTGCGCGGGAGGCGTTGAGCGCCACAGTCCTTTGCGATTTTTCCAGACCGCGGATTTCAAGCGCCCATGAGAATATGTTGTCCTTGTATTCCTGATACGCTTTCAGATGGTCCTCCGCTTTCATGGCAGTTGTTATGTGACCAAGTATATAAATAATTTGTGACCATGTCTCATATGCGACATGATATATACTATTTATGCGACCATATCGGCATTTGAAAGGCGTTTCAGATCGGGAACGAGATATGAAAGAGGAGGTCTGGCGGGTTTGAATGAGATGATAAGCATTGGTGGAGAGGTTCGACGCAGCCACAATTATTGTCTCGGAGCAGAGATTACGGCATTAGATTCATTTTTCCAATTTTTCTTTCAGAATGCGATTTTGTTTCTCGTCTGCCTTAGATTATCCGCAAGCAAGATTTCAGCATCCGAAAACTGTGGATAGAATTCCTTCAGGTATGCTATCAGCACCTCATGGCTCAGCGTTTTATAGCCGTCTATGGTCATCAGAGCCGTCGCAGCTTCCTTTAAGATTTCATAATAATCCTCCACGACAAGAGAGGCGAACTCGCGCCTGCCTTTAAGCTCCTCCAGCGCCTTCATTCTGACTTCAATCATGCGAAGTATTGCCGACGCCATCTGCCTGTCCGGCTTGATTTTTCTTATTTCTTCCAGTGATTCCTTCCACGATTTCATTGAAACACCGTGAGATAGCCATAGACCACTATGCCATTAACTATATTGTTTAATAATTCTTTCGGAATTTCCGAAATATTTTCTTCGAAGTGGAGTGATATTTTCCTTTTGAGCGCAGACTCAAATTTTTTTAGTTCGATTTCTTTTTCTTTTGCAACCACCAGCAGGTCCACGTCGCTTGTTTCTATATCCTCGCCGCGGCCACATGAGCCGAAGAGCACTATTGCATCGGGCATGATTTCGTCCGCAAGAAAATCA
>DAHXMQ010000343.1 GCA_027371625.1 Candidatus Methanoperedentaceae archaeon
GGAACAACCCGACGACACCGTTCGGGCTCAGATATTGGTGCGAATAGGAGCCATCGGCGTTGAGGATCGGATATTGATTGGCCTGGGTGATGCCGAGCTATGGGCGTATGTTGCACCAATTTTTGTTACGACACAGGAAATGTTGCAAGGATTAAGACCTTCAGATTTCACCAGGGAAGAAATACCTGGTGGCGCTGTTTACAGAAGCGACCATGAGGAAAATTATGAGGGGTGGACATTCGGACGACCCCTCCATATAAAAATAAAATCAACAGAGAGAAAGGGATTGTGGCGGGTTACAACCTTAATTGGTATCCACGCAGACGGGCAAAGTAATGCACATAGAGTGTCTTTGCTTATCGATACGGAAACAGGAGATGTTCAAATTGAATCTGCCCAATAATTGCAAAATCCCAATCGATATGGTCGCCTGCCCCGCTAATCCCTTGGGAAGGAAATTTATCTTTTCAAAGCCGATGACCTCGCCCTTCTTGTCTTTCTTGAGAATGACCCCGTGTCCCACCTCCTCGCAAACGGCTTTCTGAGGCTTTTTAAACCATATATCCAAGCAATTGCCCACCTTGTCATAAACGACCGTTATTTTTGCCATATTCGCTTGCCCTGTTCGCTATTTCAGGGTGTTTGCGTCGGATTATAAAATTCCAATGATTCTCGGTTGCCCGTATCTTTTTACCAAGAACGCTAATGACCTCGAAATAGATATTCAAAAAATCCCCCTACGCTCTATTGTAACAGCTTCCTCGCTGATTCGCCAGAGTCCCGAAAGCGTCCACAACCCCCCTCCAGACAGTCAGGAACCAAGTTTAAAGCCGTTTTATTGTTAAGCATGAGAAAAACAGCGAGAATCGTGTTTTAAACTGTCCTGAGAAATCCTGTGGGCATTTAGGATTGCCGCCGCGATAACCACCCAGTAATGGTTGTGAGAGCAAGGAGATTACGTCATGAAGCGTGGTTATGGGTGTTTCCGGGCAAGGCGTTGAAAGACCTGAGGCTCAATTTCCGCCAGTTCTAAAAGACGTCTTGCCGTTCCGGAGGGCGTCTTTTGACCTTGTTCCCAAGCGCGTACGGTTGATACAGTGACGCTAAGAAAAGAAGCAAACACTGGCTGGCTTACGCCGAAACGCTGTTTGCGAATCTGGGCAATTTGATTTTTTCGCCATACTTTTGCCGGTCCCGGAATTTCCAACGTGGATACGCGGAGCTTTTTCTTGCCGCGCGCGTGCTCCACCGATTCCTGAAGACCCGCTATCAATTCTTGTCCCATCTTTGTTTTAATCATTTTCTCGTTCCTCCGCCTTCAATTTTTTCACAAGAGCCGCGAGGATATTCTTCTCCTCTTTTGAGATATCGTCCTTCTCACCTTTGCCGTAAAGAGCGAGGAGATAAGTTTTTTCTACCCGAGGCAAATCTAAGTATATCACGCGATAACCGCCCCTCTTGCCTTTACCTCTGCTCGGGTCTGCGAGTCTAATCTTTCGGAGCCCTCCCGTCCCTTGTATGACTTTCCCGGACTCCGGGTTTTTGAGCAGATTACTTTGAATCGAAGATAATGTCTCGGCTCCCTCTTTATCCACTTTCCTTGAAAATGAAGATGTCTCAATGAATGTTCGCTTCATGCCTCTTAGTAGTATATGCTACTAAGTAGTATATGTCAATGGCTCCCTTTTCCAGCTATAGCTCACCAAAAAATTCTCAATAAATTTTTTTCGGGTGCCCCGCCCCCTTTGCTCTCCATAAAAATTCAAGCGCTTTTCTCAGCTCTCAGCTATATTCAGCGATAAAAATCGAAATTTCCCGCGAGACCGCGCCCAGCATTTTTCCCCAAAAACTGCCCCCTGTGGGTGAATCATCTTGCATTTCTTTAGCCGCTTTAAGTTTCACCGCCTCAAATAATCCGCCCAAAAACGAAAACCCCGCCGGACGGGCTGAAATTTTGACGCCATATTAGAGCAAGGAAGCAAGACCGCAAGGCTTCCAAAGAAATAAAACGGGGGTATTACTAACATGGAAATAAAAGGCTTCGACCAAAAGAAGAGACAGTACAAAATCGCGAATTACACGGTTGAGTTAGTCAAAGATTCATCTATTCCCGTAGATTCGAGATTCGCGGACGCGCCAGAAAAAGCCGCTAGTATCATACGGGAATTCATCGGAAATACGGACCGCGAGGTTTTCGTTTGCTTGATGGTTAATTCTCGACATCCGTTAATCGGGATTAATCAGGTTTCCGTTGGAACTCTAAGCGCGTCTTTGGTTCACCCGAGAGAGGTTTTTAAGCCCGCTATCCTTGCTTGTGCGGCTGCTATAATCGTAGCTCATAATCACCCCTCGGGGGATTGTGCGCCGAGCCCGGAAGACAAAGTAGCGACGCGGCGAATCAAAGAATCCGGGGAGAGCAAAGGGGGCGGGGCACCCGAAAAAAATTTATTGAGAATTTTTTGGTGAGCTATAGCTGGAA
>DAHXMQ010000354.1 GCA_027371625.1 Candidatus Methanoperedentaceae archaeon
GGAAATGGAAGTGCTGCGGCGCCTCGCGCGCGGCGAGAACAACAAGAACATCGGCACTTGCATGAACCTCAGCGCGAAGACAATCAGCACCTATCGGGGCCGTATCATGGAAAAGCTCAAGACCGAGTCCTGTGCGCGCCAGCACCGTGGTGTAGCCTTCCTTTGACCCCACGCCACCGAAGGAAAGGTCTGACTTTTCTGCCGTTAAATCCGTACACACCATGCATGAGCCGCTTCGGATCGTATCAAGCTCACTCAACGGAAATACATGCTCGGATTCAGCCACAACCCTGAACTTCCCTTTGCGGATTTTCATTTGTTTTACCTGAGAAAGAGGTATCCCTTTTGATTCTAAGAATGTTTTCAAGCCATCGTAATAGAACGTATCCATGCAGAAAAGACCCAGTTTCAATATGTTCGCCCGCATGAACATGTGCAAAAGCCCGTAGGGGGATTTCTGCATCTTGTTCACTGCATCGATGTTGCAGGAAGGACCCACGAAACCTATGGAGCGCGAGCCTCTTTTTATTGCGCTCATCAGCGATTCCATGGTCAGCGAATGAACGTAAATGGAGCCTGCGGAGCGTAGAATCTCCTCCCTTGTCTGCGCCACTATTGGTACTGGTTTCCAGGGCTCCTCCTCGCTTTTCACAGTAACTACTGCGCTGTCTATCAGCCCTTCCTCCAGCCCGTAAAGCAGCATAGAGGTCACAACACCACCGTCCTGTCCTTTCACCTCGGGGATTAAAGATTTCGCCGTGAAGACATCGCGCACGCTTCCGATAAGGCTTGATTCTGTGGTTATGGTGCGGGGGCACTGGTTGTAGCACACGCCGCATGCCGTGCACGGTCCTTTGAGCGTTGGCTTTCCTGCTACCACTTGCAAGACTTCGCAGCTTGAAACGCATGCGCCGCAGAGCGTGCAGATGCCGGGTTCTATGATTTCACGTTTAAGTCTCCCGAATGAGATTCTCTCCTTGTCCTTCAGGGAGCGGCGCACTCTTATTACGCTTTTATCAAGCTCGTCGAATTTCTTCTTGCATTCCTCTGAGCAGAAATAGTACTCCTTGCTTTTGTAGGTGGATTTGAAAGGCGTGGTTTCGTCAACGGTTTTCTTGCAGATTGGGTCGATTAGCATTAGAGGTTAATTTTATTCGGAAGGTTAAAATGGTTTCCGTATTTTATGCTGCAAGAAATAACTTTAATACCCCGCCATCCCATTTTAACCCCGAATGCAGAAACGCGAAAACATCCTCATAGAAGCCCTCCCGTACATACGCGAGTTCTACGACTCGATAATGGTGATCAAGATGGGAGGACATGCCATAGTTGACCATGAAATAATGGAGAAGATAGTGCAGGACATCGTGCTCCTCAAGTTCGTGGGCATACATCCAGTAATAGTGCATGGCGGGGGACCTGAGATCACGGAAAAAATGGAGCGAATGGGGAAAAAGCCCGAGTTCGTGGCAGGGCTCCGGGTCACCGACGATGAGACCCTTGAGATAGCAAGAATGGTACTCGTGGGCAACGTCAACAGCAAGATAGTTTCGCTCATAAACAAGCACGGTGGGAAAGGCGCAGGTCTTTCAGGAAGCGACGGCAGGCTTATCGTTGCAAGGAAGCTCGCTCCCCAGCGCGTGAACGTCGGCGGGGTAGAGAAGGAGATCGACCTTGGCTGGGTGGGTGAAACCGAGGTCATCAATCCAGAGATAGTGATGATACTCGCTGGCAAGGGATACATTCCGGTGATATCGCCCATAGCAACTGATGAAAAGGGCAACGACCTGAACGTTAATGCGGATACAGTGGCGGGAGATATCGCAGCAGCACTCAAAGCCAGAAAACTCATCTCGCTTACCGATGTACCCGGAGTCCTGCGCGACCCGAAAAACAAGGAAACGCGCATTTCAAAGGTGGCGTTCGATGAGATAGAATCCCTTATCGCTGATAACATCATAAACGCCGGGATGATACCGAAGATAAAATCAAGTGCTTCTGCAATCGAAGGCGGCGTTGGACAGGTTCATATCATAGACGGAAGCCTGCCGCATTCATTGCTGCTTGAACTCTTCACGCATGAAGGCATAGGTACCATGATATACAGGAGAGAGTGAGTATGGCTGAAAAGGAAAAGAAGGAACCAGAACCAAAAACTTTGACACAGGAAGAGCGCAAGCGATTGCTGATAGAAGGCATCAAAAAAACTGTATTACCTGCATTCATCAGCGCTGGTTTTGCGGTGCTTTTTTTCCTGAGATTCAAGGATGCTTCAGGAGTTTCCTGGCTGGCGGTTATTCTGCTGGTCGTGCTGCTTTCGTATTATATCCAGAGGTTTGTATATCCCCTGATCGGCGTCAGGGTAAAGGAATTCGAGGCGAAGGACTGGCTGTATGTGGAATTCTTGATTGTAATTTACCTGCTTGTTTTCTGGACGCTGTTATTAAATACGTAATATGAGACTTGCGATTTTAGACCGCGACAGATGCCAGCCCAGGTTGTGCGGGCTTCAGTGTATAAAGTTCTGTCCCAGGGTAAGAACAGGTGATGAAACGATAATAATAGGCGAGGACGGCAAACCCGTTATCTCAGAGGAACTATGCGTCGGGTGCGGCATCTGCGTCAACCGCTGCCCTTTCGGTTCGATTATGATTATAAGCCTGCCTGAGAAGCTCGAAGAGCCCACGCACAGGTACGGCAAAAACGGCTTCGCATTATACGGGCTTCCTATACCCACGGTAGGAAAGGTGACGGGCATCCTTGGACCGAACGGAATCGGCAAAAGCACAGCCATAAACATACTTTCGGGAACGCTGAAGCCCAACCTTGGCAGAGGGAGAATCGGATGGGACGAGATACTTGAATATTATGCAGGCAGCGCGCTTCATGATTACCTCGAAGGCGTATCTAAAGGAAAGGTGAAGACATCGCAGAAACCTCAATATGTCGATATGATTCCCAAGAAATTCAAAGGGAACGTCTCACAGCTCCTATCCAAAACCGATGAAAGGGGCATACTTGGTGAACTTCTATCCAAGCTCGACATCGCAGGCATCACAGGCCGGAAGATAGAGGAATTAAGCGGCGGTGAGCTTCAGAGGGTTGCGCTTGCCGCGTGCGTGGCAAAGGAAGCTGATTTCTATTTCATCGATGAGATAAGCCCTTATCTTGATATCTACCAGAGAATAAAAGCGGCGCAGATAATCAGGGAACTTGCGCAGGAGAAAGCCGTGATGGTGGTCGAGCACGACCTTGCGATTCTGGATTTGCTCGCTGATGTTGTGCATATTGCATACGGCACGCCCGGAGGTTTCGGCGTGATTACCCATCCCAAAGGCGTAAGGGTTGGGATAAACGAATACCTCAAGGGTTTCCTGCGGGAGGAGAATGTAAGGATTCGCACCGAAGCAATCAGGTTCGATGTACATGCGCCCTCGGTTGCAAAGGAGGTCTCTTCGCTTGTGACTTTCGGACGCTTTGCGAAAAAATACGATGAGGGCTTCGAACTCGTGGCGCAGGGCGGCGAGATAAGGAAAGGCGAAGTGACAGGCATCGTGGGTCCAAACGGAATCGGCAAATCTACCTTCGTGAAGATACTTGCGGATGAGATACAGCCCACGGAAGGCAGTATAGAGATGAACATCAAGGTTTCATACAAGCCCCAGTATATCAAAGCCGACGAGAGCATTTTGGTTTCAGAGCTTCTTCGCTCGCTGACAACTCAGGTTGATTCGAGCTATTACCAGACCGAAATCCTAAGACCTCTCCAACTTGAAAGGCTGCTTGACCAGAAGGTGAACGACCTGAGTGGGGGGGAGCTTCAGAGAGTGGCGATAGCAGCGTGTTTGTCGAGAACTGCTGATTTATATCTCCTTGATGAACCCTCGGCACACCTTGATGTTGAGCAGAGGGTGATGGCTACGAAGGTTATCCGGAGGTTTGCCGAGAATAACAAAGTTACGGCGATGGTAGTTGACCACGATATTTACATGATAGATATGCTGAGCGACAGGCTTCTTGTGTTTGAAGGGGAGCCCATGAAAAAAGGCGAGGTTCACGGGCCTTTCGATATGCGCCATGGCATGAACAGGTTCCTAAAAGGCATCGGGATTACGTTTCGGCGTGATGATGAGACCAAAAGACCGAGGGTGAACAAGCTTGACTCACAACTGGACAGGAGGCAGAAGGCTGAAGGGGAATATTATTACAGCGTGGCAGGGAGTTGAGAGTCCTTTAATATCCCAATGGCACGCAGCAGATATACTATTCCTCCACCCTCGCCACATTCATATTCCTCGAAAGCCCCATCGCCTCAGCCACTGACTCGCATTTTGCCTTCAAAAGATAAGCAATCGGCTTGAAATTGTACTCCGACATTGTCTCGTAGTTCGCCATTCCCTTGCTGATAATCAGCGAAGCATTCCCAAGCGCCTCCACAAGCTCTCTCGGTGCTTCTTTCAGGCACAATCCAATGGCATTTGAGCCTGTGGTAAGCACCCTTTCAACCATTTTGTCAAGCTCAAGCCCCATTACCTCCTTCATTGTCACATCGTTGAGTATAGGCGCACCCCTGACAACGAGGGTGATTTTCCCTCCGAGTTTTCGTATCTCCTCAAATAACAGGGTATCGAATATAATCTCACCGCAATTATCAGCAAGATAAACCACATCATCAAGAATAGATTTCATCCTCTCGGTATCATCCACATCAAGCCCGCGCTTTAACTGCCCCAGCATTGTTTCTTTCGCTATTTCCTTATCTGCATCAAATCCCAGAACCCCGAAATCAAACGAGTTGCCGACGATAGAGGCAAGCACCGCGCGCCTGAACGAGTCGTCTTCCGACACGAAAGCCCTCGCAAGAGGCAGGAACTTCTTTGCAGCCTCGTTGCTCTGCTGCTTTTTTTCCCTGTAAGGGTCGCTATCTCCGAGTATCCTGTACGCCTCCCGATGTATCTTCGTGCTGAGGTGTGTCGCAGGCGCGCCATCGACTAAGTATTTCCGCAGCACCTCGATTCCTGCAAGCACAGCCTGTTTTTGCAGGGCTATGTTGTTTGTGGAAAGCTCTGCCTCGAACTGCACTCTGGACAATAAGCACGGTGCACATCGCGGATGAATCTTCAAATTTTTTCTCCTAGAATTCGGATAATGAGCGCTGCCCGCTCACGAGCCTCTTTTCCCTCATCACCCTTAACTTTTCCCCATGCTCCCCGAAATCCGCAAGTATGCGCTCGACTGGCGGGAGTATTTGCTTGGTGATATAATAATCAACATCGAGAGGCAGATTTTTTTCCTTCGCATATTCCGGGTCTTCAGCACGGTCAACGAACAGCCCGTTCCCTGCGAGGATGACGAAAGGTATTCTGTCGCCTACATTGGCGATTATTCCCCGCTTATTCAATTTATCCACCACTGTTATATGCGGCTGCCTGCTCTTGTAGCTCTCAGGTTTTTTCGTGTACTGCCTGGTTAAAATCAACTGGTCGAACAACTCCGGGTTTTTTCGTGCATCTATTTCACGGATGCTGTCTATGGTATTCTTCACAAGTTCGACCGCCTCATCCACCTTCCCTTCCTTCAGCACAAGCTCAAGCACCTTTTCCACTATTTTTGTGGTAAGCTCACACCAGTCGCGGCGAACCGTCTCCATGCCCTTGACGCGAAGTTTCTCCTTTATTCCCTCTCTGGATCGTTCCCACACAAGGACTGCGTACCGTTTCTTAGCTATGAAAATGGCTCTTCTCCCGAACGAGTCAAAAACAAGTTCCATGGGTTTCTGGAGCGAGGCTGTTACGATGTTAGCGATCTTTCGTCCCATAAGTTCAGCGTCATCAAGCGTGATTTCCTTATCGAGGAGATTCACGAAAACGCTGTCTGTATCCCCATATACAACCGATAAACAAATTGGCTTTCCTTCAGTTGCCTCGTCCTTTGTAAAAGCTGCTCCATCCTTGAGAACTATTTCCTTTATCCCATCCTCGATAAGTGCTTTAGTGCGAAGGATGTTCTCCCGCCCAAAACTTGTGATAGCACTGGCGAGTGTCAAACTGTAAAGCCTTGCCCTTGCATATCCTGAATATCCATAGAAGCTATTGAGGAGGATTTTAAATGCGAGTTGCGTGGCATCAAGCACACGGTATTCCTCCTCTTTTGCTGCTTTCATTTTCTCACGCGTCGCCTGCCTCCTGTTAAGGAGGTCTTCAAGTATTGCAGGCACTATGCCCTTTGCCACTTTTTGGGACACAAATAAGCCGCCCGAAGGTGCCTTTATAATGTCATCAGGTTTCTCCCCTACAACCTCTGTGGTATAGCACAGGTTGTGCGCCATCATTATGGTAGGGTAGAGCGATTTGTAGTCGAGTATCACGATATTCTCAAGAAGTCCCTTCTTTGGTGGAAGCACCTCGCCGCCTGCCAGTTCCTCCCCTTCATCGAACCGCTCATCCGACATTTCTCCAGTTGGTTTTGCAGGCAGCACTCGGTTGTGTTTTCGGTACTCCCGAAGAATGATATTCTCCACCATCTGGGTCTGTCCGCCATCGATTATGTCCTGAAGCAATGTCCCGCTGGCTCTTGCAAGGGCAATATACTTGTCAATGAGGCGGAGCTTCAAAAGAAAAAGAAGCGCAAGCTCGGAGTCGCGGCGTGCATATTCGATGAATTTCAAAAGTTTCTCGCCATCGTCTTTCCAGTACGACTCCATCTCAAGGAAAGGAATGTCGAGCTTCTCAGCCCCAAGCAGTTCCTTTGCCGCATTCCTCAGAGTATATTGCTTCAGGGAAAATTCCCTGCGCAGAAGCGGCAGCACATCCAGCGTGATTCGCCCCATGACGCTTACACGTGTTGTATTGCCGAATTTCTTGTAATACACGGTCTTCCCATCCCTGCCCATGAGCGGCTCTATCCTGGCTCCTTTCTTGTTGAGGGTCTTTATCCTCTCGACAATGTAAGGAATATCAAAACCACTTGAGTTATATCCCACAAGAATGTCGGGGTCGTATTCTCTTATAATTTCAAAAAAACGCTTAAGCATCGCCTCTTCGCTGCCCCAGCCCTCCGTATTCCCGTCCGTGCTCACTCCTTTCCCGACAAGCACAAGCGTTTTTTTTCCCTTGAAATCAGGCTCAAAAGCGAGACTCATGAGAATTATTGGCGATCTCTCAGGAGTCGGCATCGCACCATCGAGGGGGAGACACTCGATATCAAAGGCAAGGTTCCGAAGCGGCGCATTTTTAAGAATATCCACAGGCACAACTTTTCTTGAGGTTATCCTGATACTGCTAAGCGTGTTGGCATCAATCGAATGCTGTGCATCTTCCGCCTCAGCCCAGCCCATGCCGCCAAGACCATGGTCTATCATATACCTGTTCCTGAACAGGATATCAGTCTCATAAACTTCATCCACCATTTTCCTGACCTCGTCGCGGATGACTGGAACTCCTTTGGGGTCAAAAAGGATGACCTTGAGCATTGGTGTGGGATTTTTAAAATAACCGATTGGTTCAAAACGCAGAACAGATTCTATTCTTTTTATATGTTCCCTGAACTTCTCCTGTAGAATTCCTGCCATTTCTGGCTCTGCTTTTGCATAAAAATACGGCTCATAATTAGGCACTGAACAGCAAACGCTGTTTCCTGATTCATCCCTTCCGTAAAGCCTGACAACAGGCTTGCCTTCCTTATATGTATAATCGGCATCGAGAATCTGGAAGTCCATACGCGTTAGATTCGATTTAATCCCTTTATAGGTTTCTTTAAGTCCATGCATGACTATTTTTTATCATGGAAAGAATCGCAATCACAGGAAGCCCGGGCGTGGGGAAATCTACTGTCTTACGAAATGTTTTGAAAAAACTTACCTGCACTTACGGCGGAATGACAAGCGCAGATATTCGGGTTAATGGGGAACGGGTGGGTTTTGAGATAAGGGATGTCGCAACAGGAAAGAAAGGGATACTTGCCCACAAACAAGGAAAAGGTCCTCGCGTTGGGAGTTATCATGTTAATCTTGAGGATTTGAACAACATCGGAGTGGTGGCTATCAGGAATGCGATGAGTTCAGAGTTGATCGTGATCGACGAAATAGCACCAATGGAATTCAAATCCAAAGAATTTATTCGGGCATTCGAGGAAGCGCTTTCCTCTGATAAGAATATGCTCGTTGTGCTGCACCAGAAATCCGCTCATCCGCTTGCACAGAGGATACGGAAGGAATTTGATGCTTATACAGTGACGATGGAGAACAGGGAGAGCCTTGTTTCCGAGATTGCTGGAAAAATAATCAAAGCGACTGGATAATCTCTTTTTTACCCTTCTTCTTGATATCCCTGATGAGTTTCTGGTGCTCATGGAGGAACGAAGTGGCGTCAGCCTCGATTTTCTTCTTATTGATCTTCTTTCCCCTGCCTTCACCGGGACAGTCCACCACAGGTTTAAGTTTCATTATGGGTTCATCAGCATACGAGACTTCAAACACCCTGAAAGGCAGCAAACGGCAGACTACAGGCTCGTTCTCCCTTATTGTGCATTGAAGTTTATCGCCAATAAAAAAGCATTTCCCGTTCTTTCCCTTGATGCGGAATGCCTGATTTTCCTCATCAAATTCCAGGAAATCCTCAACCGAATATCCCAGTCCCTTTATCCTTTTTATGTCATCGAGCGTGAGCTGGATGCCTGGCGTGCAGCATTTTGCACCGCATTTCCTGTATTCGCATATCCATTTATCGATATTTCCAAGGATATGAATCATATTCAATAATTGACTCTAATAGATTTAAGCCTTCCTGATGTTGGTTTTATTAAATTACCTTTGGTTATAAAAATCGTTAGGAAAAATGCATTTGATATGAGAAGAAAAGATAATACAAAATGAAAAACAAAACTTTTATATAACAAAAAAACTAATTTCATAATTAACCCAAATTTAACCCAAATTACCCCCTAATTCCCAAAACGGATAGGATAGGATTAAGGGACATTAAATTTTGGATAGGAAATAACGGAAAAATGGTCGGGTTGGGAGTTAGTGGGCAGGAAAGGGAGTGGGGGTTAGTGTTTTAAAATAGATGTTCCTGCCCACGTATCACCTTTAAGCTCTATTTGTATATAAAACTGATGCTGTGTATATAAATACTTTATTTTAATAAATGAGCCATCTTCAATGTACGTTTAATATCTTCTCGATTTCCTCAATCGCTCAAACCTCAACCGAGCTTCATCTGCTACTCTTCTCTGTTGTTTTTCAAGCTGGGAGATTATCTCGTCAAAGCCAAATTTGAGCGAATATATCTTATACGGTCTTCCCCTGCCTGGTTTTTTCTCACCACGCTCGTTAATCCAGCCGCGTTCCTTTAGCTCTCTCATAACAATGCTGACCTCTGGCTGGCGCAATCCAGTTCCTCTCTCAAGTTCCACTGATTTGACTTCGTTCCCATTCTTAAGATAGCTAAGCGTATAAGCAGTCGGTCTGCTCATACCCAGAGCAATATCATGACATGGAGAAAATGCATGTTTGTTCATCTAACGGTTAATATTTTATTGATTGCTTTGCAGAATACTATTATAAGGCTGCGTAACTAACTTCGTCTAAATCAATAGAAATATGACCAAAACCATCGAAGACGCAAAAAAACTCCCTCAATCCCCCGGCGTTTACATCATGAAAGACCGTGAGAACAAGGTCATCTACATCGGGAAAGCCGCCTCTCTTCGCGACAGGGTGAGCCAGTATTTCAGGGAACAGGGCTCTCCGAAAACGCAGATGCTCGTGAAGAATTTAGAAGAGCTTGAATACATCGTCACCGAGAACGAGGTCGAGGCGCTCGTGCTTGAATCCAACCTCATAAAAGAACACACGCCCCGCTATAACGTGCGCCTGCGCGATGACAAGGCATATCCGTATATCAAGATAACCAACGAAGAGTATCCCCACATCTGCATCGCACGGAGGCGGGAGCAGGACGGGGCACAGTATTTCGGACCCTATCCGAGTTCAAAGGCAGTGAGAAAACTGATACGGATGGCTTCAAGTTTCGGCATCAGGCGCTGCCGGAAAAAATTACCATGCCCGCCGTGCCTTAATTATTATATAAAGCAATGTGCAGCGCCATGTCTTGGCGAGGTGACGAAAGAGGAGTATCTGGATATTATAAAAAACGTCACGAGCTTCCTCAAAGGAAAGAGAAGCCAGCTTATCCATGATATGAAAGCAGAGATGGAAAAGCTTGCAGAAGAACAGGAATACGAAGCTGCTGCACGCATCCGTGACCAGATCAATGCACTGGAAGAACTGTCTCTTAAGCAGCGCGTGAGCGTTCCCAGTCAAAAAGAGCAGGATATAATTGCGTATGCCGTCTCGGATAACACGGGAAGCCTCCAAATATTCCACATAAGCGAAGGAAAACTCAAAGGACGGGACACGTTCTCGCTGAACACGGCTAATTCGGATGAGGCTGAGGTTGTATCGAGCTTTATCAAGCAGTACTATCAGGACATAGCTCCGCCTGAAGAAATTATAATCCCTATCGAAATAAAGGATGAGTCAATATTTCGCTGGCTTTCTGAAAGGGGTTCATTGCTAAAAACGCCAAAAAACAAAGTCGAAAAAGGGCTCATGAACCTTGCCCGGGATAATGCCGGCATGCTGCTCCTGCAGAAAATGCTTGCTGAAACTAAGGGCAAAAATGAGGCGCTACTGAGTCTGCAAAAAGCCCTTTCGCTTCCTGTTTTGCCCTCCATAATCGAAGCCTTCGATATCTCAAACATCAGTGGCACGGATGCAACAGGCTCACTTGTGGTATTCAGGAACGGGGAGCCTGATAAGAAAAATTACAGGCGCTTCAGAATAAAGACGGTAGAGGGTGCTGACGATTTTGCCATGATGGGTGAAGTGATTGCACGCGCATATACACGCAGGAAAAAGGAAGGAAAAGGGATGCCAGACCTGATATTGATAGACGGTGGAAAAGGACAGTTAAATGCCGCCCTGGCTGCGCTTTCGGGACTGGGGCTGAGGCTCAATGCCGCAGCGATTGCAAAAGAGTTTGAATACATTTTCATCCCCGAAAGGGAGACTCCAATAATTTTGCCCAAGGATTCGCCTGCGCTCATTCTTTTGCAGAGGATACGGGATGAAGCGCACAGGTTCGCGCTCGGATACCACAGGAAACTGCGGGGAAAGAGGCTCAGAGCGTCGGAGCTGGGCGGGATAGCCGGGATAGGAGAGAAGAAGAAACAGGCGTTATTGCGGTATTTCGGGTCTGTTGAGGAATTGAAAAAGGCAGAGGTTTCTGAGATTGCAGCGGTGCCAGGTATTACGAGGAAGGATGCGGAGGCAGTGTATGAATTCTTCCATAAAACATAAAAAACTATATACCTCAAACAACATCTTAGCGCCGACGGGCCCGTGGTCTAGTCGGTTATGACGTCGCTCTTACACAGCGGAGATCCGGAGTTCGAATCTCCGCGGGCCCATTTCAATATCCGCCTGATTTCAGGAAATCGTCCGCAAGATTCTTCCTGATATTTATCCTGCTATCGTCCACAACCTCGGTGATTTTAAGTATTTTCTGTGCTCTTCGCCGCTCGGGAGGGCAGGCGCATTCGTAGATATAATGC
>DAHXMQ010000358.1 GCA_027371625.1 Candidatus Methanoperedentaceae archaeon
GAGAAGCAGAGAAAAAGGCAAAAAAAATCATCATGGGGGCAGAAATACCCGATGATATTGAGAAGAGCATACGGCAAAAATACAAGGAGCTATGCAAACGAGAAGGGGACCAGGCTTTCGTGGCTGTGCGTTCAAGTGCGACGGCAGAAGACCTGCCTGACGCAAGTTTCGCGGGCCAGCAGGATACGTTCCTCAATATCAAAGGCGAGCAAAATGTGATCGAAGCAGTAAAAAAATGCTGGGCATCACTTTACGGCGCCCGAGCGATTTACTATCGCGTGAAGCAGGGATTCGACCACAGCAAGGTCAACCTCTGTGCCGTGGTGCAACTGATGGTGGATGCTGAAAAAGCGGGTGTCATGTTCTCATCCCATCCCTCGACAGGAGAGTTGCTTACGATTATCGAAGGCGCATGGGGGCTTGGCGAAACGGTGGTTTCAGGAGCAGTTTCCCCGGACTATTACGTGGTTGACAAACAGACGAAAAAGATAACAGAGAGGAAGGTTGCTGCCAAGAACGTAATGCATACCAAAGACCCAAAGACCGGAAAAACCATAGAGACCCCTGTGCCTGAGGATAGGAAAAATGCCAGGGTTCTGGATGATGAGGAGATCTTAAAACTTACTGAGCTTGGGGAGGTGGTGGAGGAGCTATACGGCATGCCACAGGATGTGGAATGGGCGATAAAGAACAAGGAAATTTTCATGCTCCAGTCAAGGCCTATAACCACGATAAAGAAAAAGAAAGAAACAAAGGAAAAAGTTGCTACATCTGCACTTCTCGAAGGACTTGGAGCCTCGCCAGGAATCGCTTACGGCGAAGCAAAACTTGTCTCAGACGCGAGCGAACTCGGCAAAGTGAAAAACGGCGATATACTTGTTGCTGTCATGACCACGCCAGATATGGTTCCTGCGATGAAGCGCGCCGCAGCCATCGTGACAGATGAGGGAGGTCTGACGTGCCATGCCGCCATCGTGTCGCGGGAGCTTGGCTGCCCCGCAGTTGTTGGTACAAGAAAAGCCACGCAATTACTGGAGGACGGCATGAAAATAACAGTGGACGGCGAGAAGGGGCTTGTGTTCGAAGGGAAAAAGGATATTGCAGCGCCAGCCTCACAGCCTGAGGAGCTTTCTTTTGCAAAATCAAAGCCAATTACTGCAACAGAGATAAAGGTGAACATCTCTATTCCCGAAGCCACTGCGCGCGCAGTCGAAACACAGGCTGACGGCGTGGGGCTTCTGCGGATCGAACACATCATCCTCGGGCTTCCGAAACATCCAAGACAGTATGCCAAGGAAGGAAAGGCTGACGAATATGTCAGCGAACTTGTCTCGCGCATCCAGACTGTGGTGGATGCCTTTTATCCAAAGCCTGTGTGGGTGAGGACGCTGGATGCGCCCACGGATGAGTTCAGGGCTATGGAGGGCGGCGAGGGAGAACCTATAGAGCCGAATCCGATGCTGGGTTACAGGGGCATAAGGAGTGACCTGATCGATACCGAGCATTTCGAGCTTGAGGTTAAGGCATTCAAGGAGCTAATCAAGCGCGGGTATAACAACATGGGCATAATGATTCCACTGGTGCAGCATCCCTCGGAGCTTCGCCGCGCAAAGGATTTCATGAGGTCAAACGGACTGGATATTGATAAGCTTGATATCGGGATAATGGTCGAGATACCTGCTGCCGCGCTCATAATCGACCAGTTCATCGCCGAAGGGCTGGATTTCGTGAGCTTTGGGACAAACGACCTGACGCAGTACACGCTCGCGGTTGACAGGAACAATGAGCATGTGGCGCATCTTTATAATGAGATGCATCCTGCTGTGATGAAGCTCATTGAGCACGTAATTATCGAGTGCAACAAGGCTGGGGTGAAGACGAGCATCTGCGGGCAGGCAGGGAGCAATCCGAAGGTGGCAAAGAGGCTTGTGGAGCTTGGGATAACGAGCATCTCTGCGAACATAGATGCAGTTGAGGCTGTGAGGGATATGGTGGCGAGGACAGAGATGCAGCTTGTGTTGAAGGGAGCGAGGGAGAAGAAAAATTCATGAATGTAGAAAACTCAGGCAAAAAGCTTCCCAACGATCTTATTGGGGTTGCAGGAGTTCACTTTGTAGTATCAGAGCTTGCTCTGCGAGGTTTAATTGCACTGCCAACTATTCGCAACACTGCTGGCATAGATATACTGGTAAGTGAGCCTGATGGTAGCGGTCAAGCAAGCCTTCAAGTTAAAACGTCTTTGAGTAAGGTAAAATTTTGGCCAACTTCTCGTCCTGAAAAATGCCTGAAAGGTTCACGAAGTTTTTATGTCTTCCTGAGATATCTTGCAGAAGAAAAGAAATTTGAAGCCTTTTTGGAGACCGGTGACGAGGTTGCTAAACAGGTTTTAAAAAATTTAGAAGACTATAAAGCGCGAGGAAAGAGTGAATTTACATATTGGGCGCTCCCATCAAACGATCGCGAGGTTCAAAAGCTTCGCGAAAAGTGGGAAACATGGCAACCTCCCACAGTTTGAGAATTAAAGCAACACTTTTTCAAGAAATGTCTTTAAGTATTCCCAAGAAAATAGAGAATATAAAAGGTGAAACCTCATGTCTGAGGCAGAGATACTGAACGAGATAAGAAACGACCTTAATTTCCTGAAAGAAAAAGTAATCAGCATGGAAATCACAATAAACGAGATCGATAGTGATATTCACAAAGAACTCAATCCTGAATATGTAA
This sequence comes from Candidatus Methanoperedentaceae archaeon, assembly GCA_027371625.1. Lineage (GTDB taxonomy): Archaea > Halobacteriota > Methanosarcinia > Methanosarcinales > Methanoperedenaceae > Methanoperedens. The sequence goes on from DAHXMQ010000358.1 coordinate 2,725, forward strand.
AAACGCTTAATAAAATTGAGAAAGAAGATAAAAGGATTCATTTCAGGAACATAGAAGAATTCGATAAGCATTTTGGACTTTAAGAGCGCTTATGCCGTATGTATTTGAACTCTCGGAAACACTTGAGCGCAAGCTAAAAAAACTGCAAGCCAGAAATAAGGTTCTCCTGCTCGCCTGTCGGAAGAAGATTAACGAGATAATCCAGAACCCCTATCATTATAAACATCTTAAATACGAGGATCGCCTCAGAGTACATGTCGGCGGCTCGTTTGTACTAACCTACAGGGTTTTTGAAGAGAAGAAACTGGTTCTTTTCCTTGACCTTGAACATCATGATAAAGCGTATAAAAGGTGAAAAATGATATCTGAAGGCGATAAAAAAATAATCCTCAACTGCGCCAAAAAATACAACGTTTCATCTATAATCCTATTCGGCTCGTCCTTGGAAAAAGGCAAAAAAGCCAATGATATAGACCTCGGAGTAAAGGGAATCGAACCACGATTGTTCTTCAAATTTTATGCTGAGTTATTCAAGCATCTATCAAAACCGGTTCATCTTATCGACCTTTCCAAGAAATCATTATTCAACGACCTTGTAGAGGAAACTGGACAAAAAATCTATGGATGAACTGCACAAAAGGATATTGGCAGAAAAAGAAAATGTAGAGATTGCGCTGGGTAATCTCAAAGATGCAATGGCAAGAAATGAGAAAACTGTTATCGAATTAGCAGCCATCGCCACATTTCTTCATAATATTTACAATGGCATTGAGAACATTTTGAAACAGATTCTCAAATCAAAAGGCATCGAAATCCCAGAATCTTCTACATGGCATAAAGAGCTGCTCAATCTTTCGGCATCCCATGGAATTATATCAGAAAAACTCTCGGATCAACTTTATGAGTACTTGACTTTCAGACATTTTTTCGTTCATGCTTATGGATTCATGCTTGATGAGGCTCATTTGGAAGCTCTGGCAAATAATATTCCATGGATTTTGTTACAATTTATGAAAGAAATAGAGAAATGAAAAAGCGTGAACAAATGGTCTTGGGCACTGGTACACTTGCCTCCTGTACCCTGGTATGGAACCTACTTATAACCTGGGTGAACAGGCAATGAGGGAACATGTCATCTTACGAAAGATCATTGGATGCTTCCGTTCTGAGAAGATTTATTCGTTTTAAAACTGTACCTGAAATATAGTAAAGCTATATCTTCTCAAACATATCCTTGGGCGCGCCGCACACAGGGCAAACCCAGTCGTCGGGCAAATTTTCAAAAGCAGTTCCCGGAGCAGCTCTCGGCGGATCCCCAACATCAGGGTCGTATATGTAGCCACACACCGTACATTTGTACTTTGTCATTTCCTCTCAAAGCTAAATCCTTCTACTATAACAAATAGGTTGCTGTCGGGCTTTGGTAGCTTTGGTGAGTCTTTTCTCAGCTTCTCTCCTGCTGCAAACCTTAATACTGTACCATTAATGCAATATCTTTTATAAGTTGGCGGTGGTCCGCCATCGAATACACTTCTGTCCTTTTCATCCCCAAACTATTGTCTTCTTTCCTCGGCAAATGAAATACCGTGCTTTTCTTTCAAGAACTGCTTTATAGATTTCAAAATAGCGAGCGCTTTTCTATATGCATCCTCCGCATCCTGCACTGTATATTCATTAGAAGGAATCCAGATAGGTTTTTCGATGCTGGTAAACAGTGGATACCTTGACTTTATTGCCTGGCGCTCTAAGTATTTTGAATCTCTTATTAAATTATGTATGTTCAGCATCTCAGGAAAAGCCTTCATAAACCTGTCAGAGACCCAATGGTCGTCTGTTATTACAATTCCTGCTAAGACAAGGCTTGCTTTCATTCCTTTCTCGACTGCCTGCTGAGAATGATAGATCGACCTGCTGAATTCTGTTCCATCAAGCAGCAACTTGGCTGAGCGGATATCGGACTGGGCTTCTATCATTAATGCATCGAAAATTTGTTTTGCGTCAGCCACTTTCTATCACTGCCAGACCGGGGATTTTCCATACGCCTTTTTCTATCTTGGTAGCATGCAGGCTTTCAAGATTTGTTTTGAAACCAATTAATAATTGTTTAAAAAAATCATCTTTGTCATAAATAATCTCATTTGCATCGTAGATTTCGAGCATTAACGGAGCAACTGATTCTATTGCATGCGAAATTTCATCCCTGCCAACAAGGGACATGTGAATAGGAATGGCGTATTTCGATTCGATGTTTTCAGTGAGTTCAAGAATTATTTTATCTCGCGCCCGCCAATCTCTTAAAGGAGATTCGCACAGTACGAGTACGTCTATGTCTGAAGTGGTTGTAAAGTTGCCTTTGACGATGGAACCGAATAACACAATGGCTAAGAGGTCTTGGTTGAAATTTTGCTTAAGTACGGATGTTAGTTCCGAAATAAATTTGGTTATAGATTCAATTCTCATTTAATGTCCTAAAGAAATAAAGATTAAACCACATTTTTCTCTTTAACCTCTTTATCAATAATTATTTTCAATTTATTTGTTGTTAATTCGCCAATTTCACTGAATATTGTTGCAAGTACAAGTTCATTTATTTTATTTTGTTTTGCTAATAACAACACCCTTGCATAAACTGAAATCGGTATTAAAAGGACATTATGTTCTTCAGCCGATTTTTTGGCATTTTCCTCAAAACCTGGTGTTCCGATAACGACTTTATGGGTATATTGGTTTGCCGGACATTTTTTTAGAACTTCTAGTGCAGAATCGGTACTAATTAACTTTGTTAATTTAGTTGTTGATTTACATTCAATACAAAGCTTAAACTTCTCTCCTTCTATTGTTGATAAAGTTCTTCCTTTTGAATCTTTCAAATAACCTTCGAATTCGGGTTTACTAACTGATTGGTCATGAAATGGATTAACACTTAAGAAGGGTTCTAAGTTTTTTATTGAATCTTCTATAGCTAATTCGAACTGTTTTTCAGCAGTTTCAAATAGCCTATCAAATAAAGATAGTTCCATATCCAAGCTGAAAGCATGAATTTTTAATAGTTCTTTTTCTTGACTCTCTTTTGGTGATTTTGCTTTTATTGCCCTTCTTTTCAGAGATATTGATAGGTCTTTGCCTATCATTCTACTTAATTCTCTAACGTCTTTACTAATTAAATCATCTACTGTATTTATACCATTTTTCTCTAAATTTTTGAATGTATTTCTACTTCTTACTATTCCTAATTTAACTAATGGCACATGTTCTTTTTTTATTCCAAATAGAGTCATATATTGGAGATGTTCAAGTATTTCTTCAAATGTTTCATATAGTTTTATATCACTTTATTTTAGAATAATTCTTATCGTTCTTATCGTTCTAGCAAATATTGGAGCTATCCTTTCCCCAATATCCGATGTTCCCCAGTAAGTTGAGTCTATGAGATTATTCTCAAATATTTCTTTATAGGTCTTCTCATTCATCCAATCGAGAATAACATTAACTGTATTAATTATTTTATCAATATCGTCTAATCTATTTATATTTGTAAATCCTAATTCTTCTCGAATTTTTTCACGTTCTGGAAAAAGATTACGTTTAGACCACATCCTTTCCCAATCGTTAAATTCGGGTGTCACACAAATAGACAATAAAATGTCTTTGAATAAGGTTTTATCAGCACTCCTATCCTTAAATTTTTGCAGATTTCGTATAATTATATAAGCACTGATAGGTTGAATAATTTGTTTTGAAACACTTTCTCCAAAAGGTGTTAAGTTTAGTTGATCTTTATTTTTATTTAAAAACCCCATATTTTTGAGAGTAGATAAACTCAAATCGACTGGAATCTCCAAATCTTTCTTTTGTTTATTTTTTTGCACCCCAAACAATGATTTATCAAGGATTCCAACAATCTCGCCTACTGATGGAT
>DAHXMQ010000246.1 GCA_027371625.1 Candidatus Methanoperedentaceae archaeon
TTGATACAATATGGAAAAGGATTGCAATTTGCTTACTGAAAACACTAAACAAGAAAGCGGGGTTACGCTTCCTCCTCGGAATGAATTCTGAGGTCTCCGCTACCCCTGCACCCCCGGAGGAAACAATGACTCCGGAAATACCCATCTCCTTGAATATCTCGATACAAGCAATTTCATACTCAAGGGATACGAACCCGATAAGTGGGTAGAGCTCCACGCCAACGATGGCATGAGAACAGTATATCCTAATCTGTACAAACAGCGCGCCAAGCAGTTGGATAAACTCGGAATAGACTGGCTCTATCCGTTCGCAAAGGACGATGTTATCAGGATGTCCATGAAAGATTCAAATCTTCTTGCCGACTACATGGGATTGGGAAAGACGAGAAAAATCATCGCCCTTGGGCTGCTTTACGGCTGCAAGCATAATCTCATTGTTGTAGAAGCACGGCTCAAGAAAGATTTCATCAATGAATTCAGAACGCTCAAGATAACCGACTATAAAATAATTGATGATGAAAAAGACCTGAAAAATCTCAAGAAATTCAATATAATGTCCTATAATAAACTATGGAGACCCTTGAACGATAGAACTAAAAAAACCTTCGGCAAAGCGCTGCGCAACAGGTGTGGATTCATAGCAATTGATGAAGGGCACGGTATAAAAGCCAAGGATAGCAAACAGGCTCTTGCCGTCAGAAACCTGAAAGCAAGGTATAAACTCATCAGCACTGGAACTCCAATCGCAAATTATCCCAGAAATATTTTCAGCCTTCTTGTGTGGGGATGGGGCGACGGAACTGAACTCAATAAGTACGGCTACTACACCCCAATTTCCGACGGGTATGGGTATACGTCGGGCACACGTAAATTCAAAGAAGACTTCGTTACCATCGAATGGGTATCCCCGCAATTCGAACAGACTCTCGATACTGGCAGAAAGGCGAGAGAGATGCCGAAAATCAAAGACATTAAGAAATGGCACGACATGCTTGCTCCAAAGATGATGAGGCGCACCTGGGATGAACCTGATGTGATGAAGTGTGTCAGAATTCCTGATGCAAAAATAGAAGAATTGATAATCAAACCGAATCAGGCTCAGATCACGCATTACAAGAAATGGCTTGACGACTTCGCGGCATGGTTCAGGGAACAGCTTGAGAAAGAAAAGGAAGGCGGGCATAAAATCGATCAGATGATTATCCTGGCACACCTGACGAAACTACAGTTCGCATCCACGATTCCGCAAAGCCCCACGACTAACTGCCCAGGCTTCGAGTGGACTGGAGACCTTACGACAAAACAGGCGAAAACGCTTGAAATAATAAAAGAAGCTCTGGCAAACAGAGAAAAGATTATCGTATACTCCGAGCGTCCCGAATTCCAGAAATTCATGCAGGAGGAACTCAAGAAACAAGGCATTGCATCGCACATATTCATAGGCGAACAGGGTATAGATGACAGGAATGATCTGCTGGATGATTTTAAGATGAATGGAACGAACGTGCTGCTTGCTACAACAACCTGCGGCGGCACTGGCTTGAACATTCCTGAAGCGAATGTTGTTGTGATTGCAGACACTTCATGGACGCCATCGCGCCAGATACAGGCATACAGCCGCATCCTGAGACCTCAGCAGAAGAAGCAGCCCAGGATTTTCCTTTTAAGATGCGACGGGACGATTGACATGTATATGAGACAGCTCATGAACGCCAAGAACGATGCCATCAATCAGGGAATAGATCACAGCGCATATCAGGAAATCGATATGTCCAAATGGCTATCTTACAGGGACTTTACTATCAAGATGCTCAAAGACGAAGGATACGACATTTATTGAACCCTCTCCACGGCTGAAGCCGGGAGCTTGCGCTCCCTCTTTGAACCCACGTTTCTGTCACTTACATTTCATCAGATTCATGTGAGAAAACAAGGCTTGATATTTGGGAAAAATTAAAAAAAATAGCCAAAAATGCTATATATATTGGGATTAATCTAATAACACTATGGAATACGCTAAATTGGATAAAACTGGGAAGATGTATATCCCAAAAGCGGCCAGGAGTAAAATGGATGTTGACTCAAAGTACATTGTACTTACACTGCCTGATGGTGATATTGTACTGCATAGAATGAGAGAAGCTAAAGACGCATTAAAAGATTTTGAGTCTTTTGCAACAATTAAAAAACCAATTTCGGATGTTAAAAGAGATATTTTAAAAGAAGCTGTCGCAGAGGCAAGTGAATAGATGTACGCAGAAACCGACTTCTTTTTGGCGTTGCTGAAGCCTAAAGACTGGTTAAAAAATAATGCGGAAAAGATTTACAGAGAACACAAAGATGAGATATGGACATCAACACATACCTTAACTGAGTTGATGCTGCTGGCTTATCGAGATGGGATGGATCCGCTTAAAATGGTGGAAAGGGCATCTAATCTCGTAGAAGTAAGAGAGCCACAAATAGGAATTGCTGGTTATTTATCTGCCTGTTATATGATGAAAAAATATGGGGCGACGCCGTTTGATGCATTGCATGCGGTATATTGCGGTGGGGATGCGATAATAAGCTCGGATAAGAAATACGATGCAATTGGGTTGAAGAGGGTTAAGCTGGAAGGGGAGGGGCATGAGTGATTTATCCCTCAACCAAAAGGGCAGCGGTCTTGAATTTTAAAAAAAACAAACCATAGCTGAAAATACAGTCCCAGACATAAGTTGCGATTATTATGTCCCTTCAGATGCAGCTATTTGATTTTAAGGAGACTGATACAAAGCTCAACTCAGCAATAGAATTACGATGGTTTGAGAAAGTGCGCGCTATCGAACACGCCGAACTCAAAGGCAATGTCCTCGAACCAGATTCCAGCCAAGACCCGATACCCGTGGAATTCAGATTGTTCACCTGCAAGAATGTTGTGAAAAATAAAATAATGTTCGCAGCAGTATGCCAGCGCAGGGATGCTCTTAATTTCAAGAATTGGACTGAAATTGATGTTATCGAGAATATAAAAACAGAAGATGAAGCAAAAAACATCATCGATTCATGGACAGCTTATCTTCAAGGCTCTTTCATACCCGACGGCTCAAAGGTCAATTCATCAAAATACCCTGCTATACCTGAAGAAGACGGGATAACCCATGAATGGCTGGAACAAGTAATTGAAATCGACCCTGCAGTTACGCTTGAAATTACGGTATTTGATAAACAACCCGGATATCACGTCTTCTATTCAAAGCCCGAATTCCCTTTCCCGCTTGCGGTGAGTGCTTTCAGTAATATCCTTGACATGGAGGAGCACATACGATCGGCTGCGCTCGATTCAATGATATGGAACCCCGCACAGGCAAGATGGAGCCCAAAAGCTGCGCGCATGCGGTACATATACCACAAGAAATATACATCCGAAGAACTGGCAGCATGCGACCCCGATACACTCAAGAGGATTGCACATGTTAAACAGATACCCAAGACTGTGGACGGGATCGCTATAATAGAAAGGATACTCAACCATCAATCTGCCGTTGGAAACTTTCGGATTTGAATCATAATGAACTGATTCCGATAGTTTTAAATATTCGGATATACAGCCTTATGGAAAAAGCTGGTTTTGTAAAGTGGTATCCTGACAGGAAGGAATATTTTACGCTCTTAAGCAGGAAAGGGTTTACTGAAAGGCTTAAAAAGGAGACTGAGGCAAGTGAGTTGTTCTTCTTACACTTGATGATTAATTCCTATTGCCTTCTATCCCTCATAGCACTACCCCAGATATTAAGTGATATAAGAAAGTTATTTTAGCAAATAGAGATTATATACACGCATGGTCAAAGAAAAGAAATATCTGACAGACGAAGAATCGGAAAATTTGAAGGCCGCCTGCAAGACTGACGATGAGCAATCCATAGTTCGTGAACTTTTGGAAACAGGATCAAAGTTGGATCAGGTCCTAAAAAATAAAAGAGCAAGAGCAGGATTTGAGCAACACGTATAAAAAAGTCCATAAACATAATGAGCTATCGTCACCTTTAAAATTTTTCTTTCTCTTTTTTGATAATCTTGCTCTCTCTTTTTCAGAAAGCCACGAAACAATAGGAATTTTGAGATTTCGCCCAAGAAACAATGCTAGCAGATTTCTTCTTGAGAAAGAAATTTTGGCAAGAAGAAACCCTTCGATTCCGGAGATATTACAAACTTCGACCAGACCTGCCTTGGCAAGGTACCAATAATGGTCTTACAAACCGCTATCAAAGCACACACCGTAGGCTCAAATTCTTCATAAAAATTCCATACATAAATCGACCCATCATGATAAAAATCGACCATGAACAAAAGAAAATACATTTTTTTCTACCGTACCGTGTCGAAAGCACTGAAAATAACGCGCCACCTTTATCTTTCGATCTTATCTCTGCGTATATCTGCCCTGTGTGCAATAAGATTATCCGCGCCTACTATATCGGATTTATCCCGAAAGAAGATATAGGGAAATACATCGAGAAGATTGGTTCAAACGATTTGCCTGAAATGCAGCTTGTAACTGGAAATGCCTGCGGTGGACAGTATCTCAAAAATACGTCGCATTTTGATAAGTATTCCCGGGTCAGCAGCTGCAAATGGGAAGAAATACCGCTTCGCGGAGTGAAGAACTGCCTTGAAGCGTTATTTGAGAAACTAGATGAACAGAAGAAAAACATTGCAATCCCAGAGAAACTTATCGAGCTTGTAAGTAAGAATGAGTTTGAGGGAATAAAACTCGTACCTGATGTATGCGGAAAAGATGAGCCCATGCTTGTTTTTAATGAGGACACACTCGCGGGCATTGATGGAGCGGGTAATGAACTGGATTTAGAAGAGAGATGGAAGCGCAAAGAAAATATCATCGATGCTATCATGAAAAGACTCAACACACACGAGCAAGGTCAGTTTTGAAGTCTAATGACACACTTTTCAAATCATGGAGGAAATCCCATAAAAAACAATACTTTCACCTCGCTTGCGAAATTTCTATTAATATAAAGCTTTGATATTGCCAATCGGTGAATTAGAGGATGATCGATGAAACCCTGAGAAGAAAACCGGAATTCGTTAACTCGTTGTTCGAAAAAATGACCTCGGCTTTGGATTTGCCGCCAGAGGTGAAGCTCACCGCCGTGACATATACCGAGACGCCGTCGATAAACACCTGATGCTGGGAAAAAACATAGAAAGCGTAACTGCAGCAGTGCTATATTCGGCATGCAGACAATGCAATGTTCCCAGAACTCTGTATGAAATAAGCAGCGCATCGGGGATTAGCAGAAAGAAGATTGGAAAGGTATACAAGCATATTTCACAAGAACTCGGATTTAATTTAGCCCCTGCGTCACCGATCGAATATGTGCCTCGTTTTTGCTCTGAATTAAGACTTTATGACGGAGTTAAAGAGAAGGCGGTACAGATATTGAATATAGCTTCAGAAAAAGGATTCATAAATGGGCATAATCCCACAAGCGTGGCTGCCGCAGCAGTATATATAGCTTCAATCCTGTGCAACGATAAGAAGACACAGCAAGAAATCGCAAATGCGGCACACGTCTCACCTGCGAACATAAGAAAGAATTTTAAAAACTTGAACGAAAAACTCAGTCTCGGAATAGTTATATAAAAATTAACGTCCCTCTATGAACAGGCAGACCTGCAGTACATTCATTCACCAATAACACACAACAAGAAAGTTTAGAAGGAAGTAAAATGGACACACAAGACGTTATCAAATCCCTCGCAGAAAAGGGATTGGCTATCACCGATGAAGATGTAAGAACGAAAATAGATACGTTCTCGAAAACTTTCCATCTTCCTTTCGACGAAGCATGCAGAGCTGCAATCAGCCACTTTGTCTCAGCAAACAAAACACTTACAGCCCCAGCAGCACAGCCGACTCCTGCCCCGTCATCCACATCCGCACAAGCTGTTGCCTCGCCGCCTGATATCATAGAAAAGGTATTCGCTCTTATAGTGAATCTGAGCAACCGTGTCCCGTATCGCCTTGCTCATTTTTCCGACGTTCTCGAAGAAGCGGCGCTCGTTGGAATTGCAGAGAATAAGGTTTCTGAAGCCGTTAAAAATCTCATCGAAACAGAGAGATGTACCGAGCCTTTATTAGGTCAATTGTATCCTATCGGGACTTTTGGAACGAAAAAAATCCCAAACAATCCGAGGAGATGATTAAATGAAACACCCGCCAACAATATTCATTAAAGCCGCAACCCTTCCCGATGCATGGAGACAGGCTGTGAATGAAATCATGAAAAATGGAATGATCATTCAGACAGAGTACGGTCCCGCATCTAAGGACGTATGCTCTGTAATAGAAATCTCACATCCTTACGAGAGCCCAATGCTGCATCCGGATTTCCCAACGAAAACGCAGCATACAGAAGAATACCTGAAACAATGGTATCGTGAATACGACTGGATCGGACAGGGATTCGACTACAACTACATGAACAGGTTGACTCATTACCCCGCAGCACGCAAACAATGCGATGAAGAATACATTAAGCTGCGCACAATAGCTGGCAAAGAGCCCGAAACCTACTACGAGAAAAACCCGGAAAAAAAGGATTTCATCGACCAGATATCCGAAATTTCGGTAAAAATCAACCACGGCATCTCCAGAAGACTGCAAGCCATCACATGGATTCCAAGCCGGGATTTGTTCGTCAAGGAAGACCAGCCGTGTTTGCAGAGGCTGTGGGTTCGCAATCTACTCAACGGCACCTGCGAATTGCATGTAATGTTGCGTTCCCGCGACGCATATGCTGCATGGAACAGCAACATGATTGGATTGCTGACAATGGTGAACAGGGAAATCCTCGAACCCAATAAGATGAAACTCGTAAAATTGGTCGACTTCTGCAATTCGCTGCATATCTATGAAGCAGACTGGGAAGCAGCATTAAAAGTCCGCAGATTGCCCGTGAACCCCATGCTGATAAGAGGTTGATCATGCCTGAACGATTCTTTTTTGTTCGGGTCAATCCAAAAGCGCAAAGTGAAGAAAACGCAATCAAGCTCAGGGATTCACTCCTTGCGCGGGGATATTATGCAATGGTTCAAAGCGAACCGCTTGAAAAAACATGCCGACCAAAAACAAAGGATGATAGTAAAAACCGACACCAATCCTGAACACCAACACCCACTGCAATTATGATGGACATATAACTAAATTTTCTTCAAAACAACGAACGGAAGTGAAATAACGATATGAAACAAATATTAGTACCCGTACAGAAAGAGAAAACGGCTGACAGAACAATCTCTCTCCGAGAGCTCGCAGCCAAACACTCGACGAAAATATCGTCCAGCAACGCGCTTGCACTCGTAACCGTTGGCAATGAAACGCATGCGCTTCACCTGAACGAAATGGTACCTACAAACGCGCAACTGCTTCTTGACGAAAACGAGCACGTTATCGAACTGCAGCCCATGCAAGGCGGATGAATCTACTCCCCCGCACTGCCTTTTTTTTCAGAAAAAGAAACCTTTGTTGAAAAATGTTTTTACATTTCGTTTTTTTTCTCTTCGATATAACCTCCCATACAACTCATTGATCTCTTATGATAGAAAACACACCTGAAACACCGTTCAAGACAATAGAACTCAGCCAGATTGCTCCGCTGAACATGAACCACAGCACCAACTCTCTTTTCGGCTCGAACTTTATTCCAGTGGATATTGAAAAAGACGCTGCTTTCTATGCCCTTGCAAACCTGTACGGAAACTGGAAATCCGCAGTACGGGAATATATCGCCAATGCTGAGACGGCTTGCAAGGAAGCTGCAAAAACGACATCGAACTACACCCCTGAAATACGGATAGAAATAATTCCCCGGGAGAACAAATTCATCATAAAAGACAACGGCATCGGAATAAGCGCCAAAGTGTTCCTTGACGTTTTTCGCTACTACGGCAGAAGCAGGTTCGGTTTTGATGAAACAACCAGCGGAAAGTGGGGATTTGGAGTAAAGAGCTACGTTATGCTCACAGGCACGCATGGCTCCATGCTGATAGAAACCAAAAACCGAGAAACTGATGAGGCTTTCTCGGTATATGCAAGACAGAAAGGATATGACGTACTTCCCAGCACGCCTACCGATTACGGAACTGCGTTCACTATAATATACAAAAGAGATGTCCACTCTAATGACATCATAGATGCCGTTGAGAACATAGCAAAATACGTTGAAGTTCCCGTCTATCTAACAGTTCATGAGGGTGCAAAAGACGAAAAGGGAATGGATATTCAGACGATTGATAGAAAACTTATCAGCATGCATACATTCGAATCCGAAATCAATTCTGCTGAGATAGAAGAGGGACGCCTGGCAGGAATAATACCTATAGTTATCAAGCACGATCTTTTTGAGATATACGCAAACATCGTTCTTCGGTATGGCACTTATCGATTCAGCTTCCCGAATGTTTATAATATCACGAACGTGGGTTTTTACAACACTAAAAAGAAAGAAGATAATGTTTTCCTCATCAACATGCCCATTGATAAAATCTACGCTGACCCCGCAAGCCATCTCTCGAATGTGTGGGTAAGAATAAAACGCGAAGACGGAGCACAAATACCAGGCACTGACATTAAATTACCTGTGCCCACGCCGGACAGAGACCGACTTAAAAGTGATGAACTGGAAAAATTCGCAAAATTTGTAACTGCGCTTATAAAAGACGAGATTACAAAAGTATACGAAAACGTACATACGATACAAGATTTCAATGCCCTGCCGCCTGCATTCAAGAACCTGATAATAGCTCATCCTGAATCATTTAGTGGATTTCAATCCGCAGTCATTCGAGAACTTACCAGGGAATACAGGTTCATAAGCCTGAAAACATTGTCAGAGGATGAAAAGAGCAATTATAAATGCACTTCACTTGCTGATATCCTGACAAATCACAAGAGAATCCTTTATTCAAAAAAGAGATCGGTGAAAAAGGAAATAATAACCAGATTTCTCGATATGAATCGGGATGCCGCAATAATAATACCAGAGAAGATACATATCACTGAAGAAACGGCTGCACTGACTGGAATCTGTGCATTTGAGAATGAAGCGTCTCATATTGCTGAAGAAATCAGAGAGAGTGACCTGTTGACTCCCTCTTTCATCATTGTTTACGGAAATAGCGCAAACAGCATCATCGAAGGAAACAAATATCTCAGTGAAATAATAGAACTGAAAAGGCATATCATAGTTCTCAGAAGCAGCGACCGGATCAATCCATTCAGAAATATCTTTCTGAGAGATCCGGAGGCGAGCAAATGGGCGGTAATGAAAACAAAAAACTCCAGGCAATATGATACGATAATTAAATCCTGCCAACCGCGTGGAGTAAAAACATTCTTTACAATGGAAGAAGCCGTTGATGTCGCGCTTGGAACCGAGCTAACTACCAACGAAGGAATAATGACCCTATCTGAAATACGGAACAAGATTGAACAAAAAGACGACGTGGTACTTCACCATTTACCATTACAGCAGGAAAACCTGCTTGTAGAGGAGTTGAATAACGTGGATTTCCTTTACGTTCCTCTATCTGGCAACAAATTCTTCCTCGCCTCACTGGTTCTCTATGACCACTTAATGGAAGACATTATCAAAAACACGTTGTTCCTTAGCACACATGCAGTTTATAAAGACCACTACTTCAAAAAAGGTATCCATGCGGACACCGAAAAAACCAATCTGGTAATCTTAGAAGAAGATAATGGTAAACTCCGTCTTCTTGAAATAATTCCAAGATGCGTAGATGAGAACAACATCCGTGATGCGATTAAAACACGGGATCGCTATAGAAACATGAACCCTTCTGATGTAAACTACGTTATATTCACAACAGATAATGTAAGCGATAAAAACAACGCTTTGGCAGAAAATAATAATATTAAGATAAAGAAAATCGATAAAAATACGATTCTTCATCTCATCGATACTCCGTACAATATGCTTGACAAAATGCATATTCCTCCTGAGAAAATTGGACTATCTACACTTCTATATCACCAATATTTGCCAGACGCACTGTTTAACATGCTGATATATGCTCATCTGCATTTCAAGGAACACAAAGAACTGCATGAGACGCTTATGAAAATGATAGTAGAAACAAAGGTTCGTTCCATGAATACGATATACGAAAATGGACATTCGCTCCACACGGATCCACTAGCGAACAGCCTGGAGTGAACCCCATTTTGTGGACAACCAGTTAAGAAACTTCTCAATTTAAAACCTCCCTTCAGATTTTTCAAATTCTTCAGGAGTGACGTACCCGATAGACGAATGAACCCGCTTTTTATTGTACACCACTTCT
>DAHXMQ010000262.1 GCA_027371625.1 Candidatus Methanoperedentaceae archaeon
TGATGCGGATAAAGTCTCCGAGATCAAGTCGGAGATGGAAAAGGATTTCAAAGTTGAAATTGAAGGCGACCTCAGAGACAGAATGAAACAGGTACTTGAGACGCTATCAAGGTCCCTTAAGACAATAAAGAAATCAAAGAATGGCAAAATGAATAAACGCACGCACGACGCGCTGCTGCGCAATATGGAACAGATCGAGAACCTCAACATAATGGAAAGCGAAGAACTCAAGACTATGGTCAACCTGTCAAGAGCACTGACAGAAGCGCTTGCCACCAATGACATGAGAACGCCAGCGGCTGCAATCGATACCACAACATCCAAAACGCCTGAGCAGATATTTGCAGAAGCATTCAGGAAATCGACGCCTGCTGCACAGGTATCTGACGGCGATAATGCCATGAATTCGCTTATCGAAGAGATCGCATCGCAGCTTTGAAAACCGCTGTGTAATTAAAAAAGGAGATGAATAAAAATGGGATACGAAAGTTATGGGTCAGGCACATTCGCCCTGAGGGATGCTTCTAAAAAAGCGGAAGCAGTCGAAGAAGTGGCAGAAGATTTCGAAATAGAAGAATATCCTGATGGAACATTTGGGATACGTTTCAATGGACTCCGGCTGTACAGCGCGGGAAAGTACATGAAAAAAATAGCCGAATACTTCAACGGCGAATTCGACATAGAGGGTGAGGAAAATACCGACATATGGAAACTTGAATTCAGGGATGGTAAGGCTCTTAAGAGAACTGCAGTAATAACTTACGGCGAACCTGTTGAGACAGACCTCAATTCGAAAGAATGGAACTGATGCCGTGCAACGATTGTCGTGTTGCAAGACACCAGATATTCATTCCACAAAAGCTCAAAACAAAAAATGAAGAAACATGACTAAAAAACCCGCAGCGAATCAGAATCAGCCGACTATCCAGGCTGCCGCGCAAAAACCGTCTTTCATACACCACGATAAGGTGATAGAAGGACTAAACATGATATTCGGCTCCACGCGCGATAGCGTCAAGATCAGCGATCCAACCGTGCTGGAAATGCTAAGGTTAATTCCCATCACGCCCAATTCGATTTCACTGCTTTCAGGCATCATGGGCACGGGGAAAACCTCGTACGCTAAAGCGTTCACCAAAGTGTTTTTCGGAAAGGACGAACTGGGAATAATAAAATGCGACCCGGACAAGACGCCGCACGAAACCCTTTACGGCACGGACGTGGCTGCAGAAACAAAATACAGGTATGATTCGTCCGGCAAGGTCGAAAGCACAAGAGAAGAGTTTGTATTCGATCCCGAAGCGCTTTCGTTCGTTACGCGCCCCATCAAGTTTGCAAATGAAATATCAAGAAGCAGTAAAGCAGTACAGGATGCGCTTCTGGGATTATTCCAGGAAGGCGAGATCGAATATAGAGGAAAAGTATTCAAGACGGAGAAGCCTTTCATTGTTCTGCTTGACCAGAACCCTTTACATCTTCAGGGAATGGGTGCAAGAGAGCTTGAGCCTGCTTTGGTTGACAGGATAGACGTTTCCATTAATGTTCCCACTTCAGGCATATTCGATGACCTTGCGATACAGCAGAGCAAGGAATCCGGACATGAATTGAAGCAGCTTCTTGATTACAATACCATGAAAGAAGTATTCGCTGACGTCGAAAAAGTGCGCAGACCTGTTGGACTTAAGTTCATGACTGTGCTGATAAGCCAGAGCCTGCGAGCCTGTAAGTATAGGAAAGACATTTCATCGCCGATATTCATTGAATCCATCGACTGCACGAGCTGCGAATACAAGAACGATATCTGCAGTTCGATCGAAGCGCCGATAGGACACAGGCATATAGAATCCATCCTGAAATTCGCTGCGAGCAGGGCATGGCTGAACAAAAGGGAAGAAATCACCATAGAAGACATTATAGTAATAATGCCTTTCGTGCTTTCTCACAGGCTGAAACTGAAAGCCAAAGCGTATATGGATTCGGACAGCGCGTATAGCTGGATAAAAGAGAAAGCACTGCCGTATATCGTGAATCAGCTTACCATCTACCAGGAAATGCTGGAAGAATACAGCAAAACCCTTGACGGTTACAAAGACGCTTTGCTCGCCGTGACCAGGAAGAGCAAAGACAATCTCCTTTACCAGCAGATGGTCGGCAGGGTCGGCGAACAGTTGTTAAGCCAGGGGAACCGTGAACTTGATGCAATGGAAAAGGCGTTGCTGAGCCTGAAGAGCCCGACAAGAACCGAGCTTGAAGCTATCACTGCGAATCATGACTTGAAAATATCGAATATGGTATCCTCTATAACCGAAAAAGAAATGAGCGACATTGAAACGAAAACTGAAAGATTAAGCAAATACGAACTCGGTGAAAGAATCTCCAGAGACCCGGAGAGCGGGAAGGATCGAAAAGAAGTTACTTATGTGAAAATAAACCCGCTCGTAAAGAACATCAGCGCGCTGCAGGAACGTCGTGATAAGGTAAAAGAAGCGATTAAACAGGCGCTTGGCAATACGAAATTCGAGATGAAGCTCACTGAAACTGATTTCATGAACAGGATTTTTCCAATTATATTAAAGCACGTGGACCAGGATACCTTTCTTGAGTTCGGGCAGGGTCACGTAAACGAAGTGATTCAAACCATTGGAAATGCAAAGATAATTGTAGAACGGAGCAGAAACGGCGAAGTAACCGTCATCGACCGGGAAAAAAGCAGCATAATAACCCTTGCGCTCACTGCTGACAGCGAGACGGAACTGAACGATGCAAGAGAGCTGATAGGGATATGAGCACACAGAAAAAGCGCGGCGCACCAACAGGCAGCTTCACGTTGGAATCATGCGATTGTCCCGCACTCGAGCACTGCAAAGCAATCAGGGAAATAATTATATCAGCGCAGCACAGAAATACGGAACAGATGCCATCGTTCCGATGCCCGATGAACTGGAAAAAGTAGAGAAAAAAATAATGAAAACTGAAACAGCTCTCAATAACGAACTGATGAATCAAATACCCGCCAATCCTCTTCTTATGTCCAGCGCCTGCTTCGTGTTATGGCTTGCTGAGAAGGGAGTGTTCTTACCCGAATTACCCGAATCTATCATATCACGAGCTGCACTTCTACACACATTCGCTTTCGAAGGGATCATTGATGTTAATGAAATAGAAAAATATTTCAAAGAAGCAGGATTAATGATACCTATACCCGAAAACTGAGGCTATACTAATGGCAAGAAACAATTCAGAAAGGATGTATCATTTCAGCAGGGAACAGAAGAACCCGATGGTAGGCTGCGATTTCAATTGCATTTACTGTGCATTCAGGAAACTCCAGCAAAGGTTCGCCACGTGCGCTGACTGCAAAACTTTCAGACCGCACTACCATCTGGAAAGGTTCCTGAAAACGCCAGCGCGTACCGGGGAAAATGAGTTCGTCTCGCTATGTCTGAATGGCGACATAAGTTTTGCGAGCGATGAATTTGTCCTGAGAGTAATCGATTATTGCACACAATGGAAAGACAGAACGTTTTTCATCCAATCCAAGAATCCATTACGATTGCTCGACTTTCATTTTCCTTCAAATGTAATCCTGGGAACCACGATAGAGACCGACCAGATGTATATTGGAAAAGACCGTATTCCCTATTCGGAAATATCAAAGGCTCCTTTCCCGGAAATGCGATATCAGGCTATCAGGCTTGTTGAGAATAATGATGTTCACATCACGATGGAACCGCTCATTGACTTCGATCCAGATGTACTGGTAAACTGGATGAAGGATATCCCGCAATTGAAAGTAATTAACATCGGCTACGACTCGCGCCCCGATCTCAATCATCTTCCCGAGCCGCCGCTTGAAAAGACTCTGGATTTGATAGACAGACTTGAGCTCATCACAGAAGTCAGGCGAAAACAGATACGACCTGCATGATATGAAGTATGATCTGGAATCAATTCGTGATCGGCTGGCATCAGACATATGTCAAGGAATATGTTCCTCTCACTGATGATGAAAAAAAGCTAATACGACTATTCTTCGAAACGAACAAAGAAAAAAACAGCGCGGAAGACATAGAAAACAAATCACTGGTTAAAATATTAACCCTCGATCACTGGACAAAGGCATGAATAAGTTCACAACCACCATCAAGCAAGAATTCTTCGATATGAAAATGGAAGACCTGAAAATGTTTGGGTTCTTTGAAGAGTACAAGGACATCACTCCTTTCTGGAAAAAAAGATTCATCCACTTATCCCTGCCTTCAAAAGCATTTTTCCTTGTGGGGGCAAAAGTCCATGAATTTGTATTGATCAGAAAAGACGTAATTGCAAGACATCAACTACCTGAAAAGTACCAGACTGTAATAAATACTGAAATGGCGTTTGCTTTCAGATGCACTCCACACATTGAAACAAATAATCAGGCAAAACTCACCGATTTTTGAAGAAAATGAACGACAATCGGGAATCCATCATATGCCCCGACTGCGGCAGCAACAATACTGTTGGGTGGGGTCACAGGAATACAAAATATCACGGCAGAAAATGTATTCGCCACTGCAAAGAATGCGGAAAGAAATATACTGTCCAGCCAATTTTTCTCTTTAAGAAAAAATACCCAAAAAAGATAGTGGATTATGCCACTGAATTAACAGAATCTCTCAGCCTGCGCGATGCTGCTGAAAAAACTAATGAAAAATACAATATAAAAATATCCTATGCTGCAATTAGGTTGTGGCGCAACGCTCAAAAAGGTGTTTCCATGAACAACAAAAAGAAATCATCTGCTTCGAAAGAGCAAGACGATGATTGGATGTATCGTTCCATTCTCAATGGAGCATACAGCACAAAAGTGAACTACGACAACAATAAGATTGAACAGAACATAATTGATGAATTCGAATCTCTTGAACAATGATTGATGCGTGTGTTGAAATATAAGCACTCGCCCTGAGATACTGTCGTATCTAATCATGCCAGGAAATCACGCATAAAGCCCAGGAAAATCGATATAATAACATTGAATTAATGACCTGAAATGCCTCGTAAACGTTGCGAATTCGAATGCCTTGAATGCACTGGGTGCGAAACCTGCGGCGCCGGCATACATAGGTACAACAAATCCTGTGTTGAATGCAAGAAATGCAGAATTTCACATGCAGGCGTAGATGCAGGATTGCCTTAAAACGGAACCATGAACAACAGATATACCCGCATCGCTGTAATAGGAACTCACTGTACCGGGAAGACGTCGCTGGCTAAAGCACTTTCCGAAGCACTTGATATTCCGCTCCTGGAGGAATGCGCCCGGAACCATGAGATAAAGAGCGCTTCTCCCCTGCAGTACGTAGAAATACAGAAGCGCATTCTTGCTGAGCAAATAGCCGCTGAGCTTAAGTTTCCGGGATTTGTATCTGACCGCTCCACAATAGACAACCTTGCATACTGGCTCCATAGCTGCGCGCCGATAGTTGATGCACATACAAACGAAATTTACATCAAGAAAGCTATGAATAACACCAGGAACTATACCCATGTTTTTCTTCTCGTCCCTGAATTTTATCCCAGAGAAGATGGGTTCCGCAACACCGACATAATATACCAGCTCCAGATCGCAGAAACCATTAACACAATCCTCTATCTTAATCGGATACCTCACCATGTTCTCAGCGGAACAATCGATGAGAGATTACGATATGCCATGAGGTTAATGTGAATTCTTCGGCATCACCAAAGATATGCAAGAACTGCCGCAATCGCGGCAAAAAAGCAGGAAATGAAGGATTTTTTTGTCTGTTCTATCAGCAACTAACACTTTTTGAATTCGAGGATATGATCGTTGAATGTGAAGGATGGACCGAATCTCTCTAAAAAAAAAATCTCTTCCGGGAATAAGCATAAAGGACATCGTAATTCGACATTTTTTCAAGTAAATGCCTTGTCATCTATTTTTTGCGCCCTGCGCCGGTGAAAAAAGGAGAGAGAAAAAACTCTTGCGACACATTTAAGACGGAAAATCTTTCGAATTCTCAGCAGGTATAACCGTTATCTTAGAGAAAGTCCTGAACCTGCGGAGATAATATTCTATATTCTCTGTGGTTTTCGGGGATATAATGACAACAGCATCAATTTTATTGCCAAGGCACATATAACTCTCAACCGATTTTTGTTCTAATGGTTTCAAATCACTTGTGAATTGTTCCATGATTTTATTCCTGTCCTGAGGACTATTAGCTTCAAACAATATGATATATTTCATTAACGATCACGTCCCTTTCTTCCAGAACTCTCGCCGTACACCGCTACAGACCATCTCATTTTCCTTCTTTCATTTTCATTTTTTTGTTCGGTCATATCGTTAGATATTATCATATCAAGCTTAGGTTTTGTGGTTTGTATTATATTGACAAGGAATGCAATGCAACATATTTTCCAAACCGAAACTTTTAACATATAGGAGGTAGTTGATTGAACCATGTTAAAAGGAGACAATGTTATTTATTGTATTGACGCCAAACGAATAGACGAAAACAAATATCAAATTGAATTGAAGGGACAAGCAATAAAAATCATAGATTTTTGGAGTAAGGTTCTCGGCATTCCAGTAACAGAGATCATAATCAGGTCATTGGCTGAAACGAACAATGAACTCAAGAATAAACAGATGGAATTAGAAGCTAATAAGATGATAGGTCGTCTTCCAGATTTTGTTAGAGACGAAGATGGTACTGCCCTCCGGATACAACCTTAATACAAAAGCGACGCCCTGCCGGCATAATGCGTAAAACAGACGGAGTTACGGATTAAAATGAATGAAGCCTGCGGGGAATTTCACCCCGCAGGATTGCAAAGAAATATGACCCCTTATGGGACATATTACATCGCAAGGTGTTCAGGTCTGCACAGGTTTTTTGCGCCTGAATTAAAATTGCGCAAGGACATCGCAGGACAATCTTCCTCATTTTTCAGATAGCTTCTCAAGAATTTTCTCAAGCCTCTGATTGTGTTCCTTCATCCACTGATTATGCACATCCTGGTTGACGACAAACGAGCTCAACATAGATTTGATTTCCGGAAGTTCTGAGGTATTTTTAATTATCTCTGAGGTATTTCTCATCGTCTCGGAAGTAATATTAATTATCTCTGAAGTATTTTTCGTCAATTCTCCGAGAAATTCGTTCCCTTTATCCAGCTTTCTTCCAAGGTCAATATCTTCATCCGAAAGTACTCTAGAAAATGGATGCGGAAAATCAATATCAAAAGGTAACTCCTGTTTTTTGATATCCAGTAATGCTGCGCCTCTCTGTATTGCCCTGTTCTTTATTTCCTGGAAAAATTCTCGGATTATGCTTTCATTACCACAACACATAATCCTGACGCTACCGTCTCTGGCATTGAAAACGAGACCACTTATATCAAGGAGCCTGCCAGCATATTCTATAATTGCTCTTAGCCCGATATCCTGTACTTTTCCTGTTACAGTAATACTGTAGCATTTTTCCGCGGTCATGTTATTACCTTACCAGCTTATCGGCCATCTGCACTCCACAAACTGTTTCGCGGAGCGACGTTTCTATACACAGTACTGCCTTTTTCTTTTCTTCTGCGTATTTTTTTCGTATCATAGATATTGGATACTATCTGATTGAACTTAAATCTTATGTCGATATTGATATTGATATGAATTCGAGCCTGCGGGAAATTTGACAGAAACGTGGGTTCAAAGGGTAAGCGCAAGCTCTCGGCTTCAGCCGTGGAGACAGCGAACCCTTTGCAAATATCAATCCAATCCAAAAACACTTTCAGACCGCTTCGCTAACCAGTATATATACCAAACACAGATAAGTATATCCACAAGAATATGAAAACAAAATCTCCCACATTCGTATTGGAACTGAGAGCCGCAGAGAGGTTGTATGAGCGAAGGAATCTCCCGACTTCAGTCGGGGAGAGGGTTCAATCCACAGGATCGCTAACTGAATATTATGCAATTTCAAATCCAGTTTGTTTTTCTGAAAAACCGCCACACAGCGAATTGTTAATTCATTGATAACGTCAATTACCCCTGCCTGAAGGCAGAGGCATGTCCCGTGAGGGATATGATAACATAAAAGCCGTGGAGTATCACACAAATCATGCAGCCGCTAACCCCATTCCTCGAAAACCTGGCAAACGACATCAGGAAACATTATGCCCTGACGACCGTTGAGATTGAGATTGTCTCTAAAAACACCATGGAAAAAGCATTGAACACAGTCGGCGCCTTCGTCTGGAACGTGATACTGTTCAGCGATGGACTGTTAAAGAAAAGCCGAAATCTCCAGACAACGGTTCTCGTGCACGAGTTTGGACACAGAGTATACTTCCCCGAGACAAGGGCAAAGCAGGAAATTTATTCTATCACAGCAGAACTTGCAGGAATACCCAAAGCGAGCACGGGAAGATTCCTTAACATCATCGGCGACCTTATCATCAACCGCGCCAACCTCTACGATATCTGGCACAAGCAAATGTACCGCGGACTGAAAGAGAGCTATTTTACGCCAAGTAAAAAACGGCAGATATATGACGATTATGCGTTCTTCCTGAACATCCTGGACGCTTCGCTTAAAGAATACCGCAAATATAAAATGCCGGCATTAAGCACACTCGAAGAAAAAGCATACCATTTATTATTCATCGATGAGCGCCCGATAAATAATCGTGTTAAAGACCTCGCAATACTTCTTAAACCGCTGTTTCAAAACCCATCTGCATCGCAGCCAAAAATACGCGGACTGCCTCTACCTGGAAACGAAATGCCCTTCGACGACCCGTTGGAAGAGAACGATATGAAAGAGATTGCAAAAGAACTGGAAGACCTGTTTCCTGACGATGAACTAATGAATAAAATGAGAGTTGACGACAATAA
This sequence comes from Candidatus Methanoperedentaceae archaeon, assembly GCA_027371625.1. Classification (GTDB taxonomy): domain Archaea; phylum Halobacteriota; class Methanosarcinia; order Methanosarcinales; family Methanoperedenaceae; genus Methanoperedens. The sequence goes on from DAHXMQ010000262.1 coordinate 8,909, forward strand.
GAAGCTGCTGCGTCAATTGAGACGGCGCCGAGCACTCGGGCTTGCACTGCCCAAATTAGAATCGTCTGCAATAAACCTCAAAATGAGAATGCAGTCAGGCATGTGGACTCCTGGAAAGGCAGCAACCGACCTGGACCTGAAATCCAGTATTGCGTCGTTCGGAAGGATCATCCCGGGCGAAACAACTTTGGGAATAAAGTCCGTCGAAGGCGCATTATGTACGGATGGAGTCGGCTTCCAGCTTACGATGCTGCTTGACGTATCAAGAAGCATGAATAGAAACAACAGGGTTGAACGAATGATCGATGCGGCGGTCGCGCTGAATAGAGCAGCTAAGAAAAATAGCTATTCGGTGAGCATCATAACATTCGGTGAGCGTGCCAGAATGATACAGCAGCCGACGCTCGACCATGCGGCTGCAGAAGAGACGATATTTGAACTCAATGCAACCGAAGACGATACAAATATATATCCTGCACTGCAGATGATAAAATCGAGTCACCGAAAACCGCTGGTGTATATTCTCACAGATGCGGGTATCTATGATATCATAGAGAGAAATGTAGCCGAGAGCATTAGAAAAATAACCGGTGAAGGCAAGTGCATTCTGTTTTTAATAGGCTACGAGGAAGAACTCGATGATGATACCAGGACGGCCTTTAGAGCAATGACAATAGAAGTGAATCTTGTGCCTGATAATGAGGATTATACAGGCACTATCGTTAAGAGTGCACTGCAACTATAATGCAACTTTAACAGACTTGCACGTTTATATTAATATAGACAAGAAGAACTTAAACTTAAATAGAATGAAACCATTTTTTATCTAATTATTAAAAACAAACCCACAAAACAATCAGGAGATGAAATAGAAATATGTTTAATGCTGAAATAAAATCTGAACCGTTTAGAAACACGATTGAAGTGCTTTCCGTACTTGTACAGGAAGCAAAAATCAAGCTTGCGCCGCACGGGATTTCGTCTATCGCAGTTGATCCCGCAAACATCGCCATGGTAAGTCTTGCCCTTGCGAAAGATGCATTCGATTCCTTTGAAGCGACCGATGGCGAAATAGGCATTGATCTCGTAAAACTTAACCGCATAATGGAAATGGCTGGCAAGGACGATGTCATCAAACTCGATCTGGATGAAAACGCGCATAAACTCGACATACAGATGCATGGGCTCGCATATACAATGGCACTGCTCGATCCCTCTTCTATCAGGAAAGAGCCAAAAGTCCCTATACTTGACCTGCCTGCACACATAGTTATCAGAGGCGATGATTTCAAGCGAGCCGTTAAAGCCGCAGACAAAGTAGGCGATTACATAAACATTGGCGTAAAAGGAGATACTTTTTTCATGGAAGCCAACGGAGATACTGACGAAGTCCAGATGGAATTAACAAAAGACCAACTGATAGACATTACGCCGGGAGACGCTAAATCCATGTTCTCACTGAACTATCTTCAGGACGTCAGCAAAACTGCGGGAAAGGTCGATCAAATTACTCTTGACGTTGGAAAAGATTATCCTATGAATATTAAGTTTGCCTTCGCTGAAGGACACGGACAGGCTGTATACATGCTGGCACCGCGTGTAGATAGCGGCCCGTAAAAAGTCACCGTCCCCGCTTTGAAGAGCGAGGCATGGATTAACATATAGAGGAGAACGCATGAGGCAATATCAGTTAGACCACAAATGTGAGCAAAACCTAATGCGGCAAGGTTACGAGCATGTTTTGACGTTCGGAGATAATCCGAATAATTGTGAGGAAGGGTTTGAAAAACATAAACCAAACAATCTTGATGGGTGGCAATGGAGAAGAGCTATCAAATTGTGGTTGAAAGAGCATCCAAAATGGATTGAGAAAAAAGAATATAAAATAGTTAGAGGAATAGGATATTGGCGAGACCTGCACAATATAGTTTATGAAGTGTGGATGCGTAATTTGCCTAACAGTCAATCACCCCTGCCTGAAGGCAGAAGCATAAAGCTTAATTGAATGTAAGACGAATTAGCAAGAAAATTCCTCGCATCAAATCGTTGGAACTGATTGCCAACTATTTATTTCTTTCATTTCGCACACAGAAAAGGAAAAAACAATGGCAAATCCTAAAAAAATGAATGAAACCGCAAAGAACAGTCCAGGAACCCTTGTCCAGCGCTCTATCCAGGGCTATGAACTGCCTTTGTTTCCCAACGTCAGAACCTCGGACAACCATCTCATAGACTGGGATCGCAATGCGATAACAAAGCAGCTTCTTAAGGAGACAAAACTCACTGAGAAACTGTTCGGCATACCTGCAATCTCTAAAGAGGAAGCTGAAAACATAGCAAAACTCACGGAGAAACACATCAAGGAAATCAGGCTGCGTGAGCTGAGCGCCGCAATGATCCGAGAGATAGTGAACACAATATTGCTTGAGAATGGACATCCTGAATGGCGCAACGTATCCACGAGAGTGGGCACACCTGTATATGACGCACACCTGATAGATACGGGCGACAGGTATGGATTCGAGAAGAACGATAACGCCAACCTGCAGGACAATGCAGAGACTTCTCATAAGAAAAAAGCAGATAAGATGTGCAAAGAGCAGTATCTGCTCATGATGCCGCCGAAACTTGCAGACGCACATCTCAGTGGTGATGTTCACATACACGATCTTGAATATTTCGGGACAAGGCCATTTTGCTCGTCGTGGGACCTGCGGTATTTCTTCTACTACGGATTGACGCCCGATGGGAACGGCACCAAGGCAAGCGTAGCAGGTCCTTCTAAGAAGGCGGAAGTTGCAATTCTTCATGCCGTAAAAGCCATGGGCAGCGCGCAGACAAATGCAGCAGGTGGGCAGGGATTCTATAATTTCCTGACATTCATTGCACCTTATTTCAAGAACAGGTCGTACAAAGAGATTGAGCAGTTGATGCAGATGTTCATCTACGAAATGACGCAAATGATGGTGGCTCGCGGGGGCCAGCTCGTGTTTTCTTCGGTTCAGCTTTCCCCGGGCGTGCCGAAACTGTGGAGAGACAAGCCGGCTGTATATAAAGGAAAAGTCTGGAATGGAGTACAGGCGCCCCTGCAGACATACGGCGAATTTGAACGTGAGGTGAGGCTCGGGTTCAAGGCGCTCATAACCGTACTATTGGGCGGGGATTACTGGGGCAAACCTTTTAATTTTCCTAAGCCGGAAATATCTATTGAGCCGGATTTCATAAAACCCGACGACTGGGTCAGAGATTTTGAATCAAAACACCCCGAGCTTCTCTCTTACAATGAGCTGTATGACATGGCATTTGAACTTGCTGCGAAGTACGGCACGCCCTATTTCGATAACCAGCTTCCCGATTACAGAGGCGCTGGTAAGGGCATCTCCTGCTACCAGTGCTGCGCCTATTCGTTTTCTTCTATAACAGCAAATGATACCCTGTTCGAAGACAAGCTCAGTTTCAGGAACGGAAAACATTTCTCTATGGGTGCATGGCAAGTAATGTCCCTGAACTGCCCCCGTGCAGCATACAGGGCAGACCACGATGATGAAAAACTGTTCCATGAACTGAAACAACTAATGAATACTGCCGTTGAGGTTTTTTTGGTAAAGAAGAAATGGATGGACATCATCGTCCACGCAAACAGGATGCCTTTCTATACACAGCGCCCAATGGACCCGAATACAAGAGAGAAAGGCGAAATAGCTGTTGACCTTTCGGGAATGGTATACGAAATCGGAGTTGTGGGCATTAATGAAATGGTGCAGCATCATACGGGGAAACAGATGCACGAAAGCGAAGAAGCCCGTAAACTTGCGATAAGAGCGATGTACGAAATGAAGTTCTACGCTCAGGAACTCAGCAAGAAATACGGAATCACTATATCCCTTGCGAGAACTCCTGCAGAAACCACAGCCATGCGGTTCGCTGTTTCTGATTTGCTGCATAAAGAATTCAAAAACCACGCTGTAAAAGTCATCAAAGGCGACCTGAAAACAGCACTTGCAAAGATCCATGAAACAAGAGACCTGCCAGTGTATTACACCAACGGAACGCATGTATATGTTGGCGCTGATATTTCTGTCACGGAAAGAATAATGATCGAGCATGCATTCTTCCCTATCGTGGACGGCGGCAACATCATGCACATCTGGATGGGAGAAGCATCGCCTTCTCCGCGCGGACTGAAAGAGTTTGCCATGAACATTGCAAAGAATACGCAGACCGGATACTTTGCATTCACAAAGGACATGACTATATGTATGGACTGCTTCAAGATATCGCATGGACTGAAAGATGTGTGCCCTGAATGCGACTCCGAACATGTGGAAAAACTCAGCCGCGTTACCGGATACGTGCAAGCGGTTTCAGGCTGGAATGCATCTAAAGCGCAGGAATTAAAAGACAGAAAGAAATATAATATTGTGTAAATAAGGAGCTGTGAGGAGCCATAATGTTTGCGAATAGAGCAATAAAGTATGCGAATAGAACTGTGTGTACCGCAAAAATTTGAGGATGAAAATAATGGATGAAATACACCCCATCAAGATGAGTGGACTGGCGGACAGTGGTTCGTTTGCCCTCGAATACTTGCTGCTGGGCAACATTTTGAGAGCAAAAGAATTAATGCCGTGTGGAATAGAGTTTTGCAGGCGCATCGAACGATCGCATGAAGACGATGCCGTAAAAAGCAAAGCATCCGAAATCAAAGAAAAACTCTCTTTCCTTCTATCGGGAAACATAACCTATACTGAGAATTTTCTTTCAATAAAAGAAATAAGAGAATATCAAAAATTCTTTAATGATACAAGCATGCCTTACCTAAAAAAAGCATATATCGAGATGAAAAAACTCGAAGCAAAAAAGAGATTTCCACATAGACTCCCATTAAAGGTGATCCCATGAAAACAGAAACCGTTCCAACTGAAGCTAGAACGAAAGAAACAACTTGCTCTGAATACATCCCATCTGAAAAAATGTGCAAAACCACCAAAGAGACCTGCACCCTCAATGGGTTCGGCAGGAATATATGCAGCGATTACAAGACAACTGATCGACCGGATATCGATGAATACTTTCTCGACATGGCTGAAACCGTTGCAAAGCGTTCGACCTGCTTGAGACACAAAGTTGGTGCAGTGCTTGTGAAAGAAAAACAGATACTGACCACGGGTTATAACGGTGCGCCACGGAACCTTTCCCACTGCCTCGATATTGGATGTATCCGTGAAAAAAACAACATAGCATCTGGTACAATGCACGAATTGTGCCGAGCAGTTCACGCAGAACAGAACGCCATTATCCAGGCAGCGCTGCACGGCATAAACACAAACGGCGCAACCCTGTACTGCACACACCAGCCGTGCATACTGTGCGCTAAAATGCTCATCAATGCAGGTATCCAAAAAGTAGTATTCAAGAACAGCTATCCCGATACTGCAGCCATCTGCGTGATGATAGAAGCAGGAATAAAAGTCGAAACATTATATAAAAAATGAAGGAGATGAAAACAATGTGTGATATGTCTGTATTCATAAAATGCCTCGAAGAAAAAATCCAGACCTTAAACAACGAACCTATAAACCGCGGCAATAGAGAGCGCGCATCCGATCAAGAGATACCTGTTTGAAATGCCCTGACTGCGAACAAAAAAATCATAAAACGGTTAAAAAAAGGAAAGATATAAAACATGGAAACCGATCAAAACGACAAAAACGACTCGGATAATTTAGGATACGCTGAGCCCGAGTGCGTTCAAAAAATTTGGCACTCAATAATTCTAAAAGTTAATTTGTAAAGATGATATGCAATGCGCGCGCAGGTAATTGACGTCGATTATATCAGCAGTAAAGAAACCAATGTTGTAAGACTTTACTGCAAAAATGAAGCAGGAGAAAGTATATGCCTCTCCGTACCCGGCTTTGAGCCCTATTTCTATGCAAGAAACTCAAACAACGTCAATCCCACAACACTGAAGCGAAAATTCTACCAGATAAAGAAAATAGAAGACGTAGAACGATACCTTCCTTTGGGATACCAGCGTGAGCCATCGAAATTGCTGAAGATAACAGTCCAGCACCCAAAACAGGTACCCGAAATCAGGGACGAAGTCAAGGAACTCGTTGGTGAAGTCTTTGAGACCGATATACTTTTCAAGAACAGGTATCTTGTTGATAAAAACATCAAAGGAATGGGATGGATAAACTTACACCCTTCCATAGCTGATTACACGGGACAAGACGCCACTGATCATAAAAGCAAAAGCAATTGCAAGTTCAACATATTAGGTCATGCAGAACCCGTAAATTACCTTGCAAACGCCAGCTTCAAGTTCCTCTCACTGGATATAGAATGCCTCCCGCCTGAAGATGGAATGCCAGAGCCGTCCAAAGACCCGGTAATTATCATTAGCCTGGCATTCGACCCGCCTTTTAACGGAAAGAAATCCATTGTACTTACAGCAAAAAGCGCATCACTTCAATCGCAACCTGAACAAACTGAGCCTTTGAATACCACGGAAATGCTCGGAAACGAAGTAAAAATGCTCAACAGGTTCTCAAACATAGTCAAAGAATACGACCCCGATTTCATAGCAGGCTATAACTCGAACTCGTTTGATTTCCCCTATCTCATCGACAGAACTGCCGCGCTGGAAATAAATCTTCCGCTGGGGCGGGATGACCGCGGCAGCGTCTATTACAAGAATTTTGGAATCATAACTAAAGTAACCATCACGGGGCGGGTGGCTGCTGATGCACTTCCTCTCATAAAAAGAGAATTCAGCCTGAAACAATATCCTCTAGAATTCACTGCAAAACAACTTTTGAACGACGAAAAACTCGACATGAAACCAGAGGAAATGAGAAGAATATGGCTCAGCGCCAATGAAAGTATCGCAAAACTCGTTGAGTACTCGAGAAAAGATGCTCAGCTTGCCCTTGCGTTTTTCCTTAAACTTAAACTTCTGGATAAATACATAGCCCTTTCACGAACCAGCGGCATGCTGCTCCAGGATATCATCGACAGCGGACAATCGCAGATGATAGAAATGCTGCTTCTCAGAGCATTTCTCCTGGAAAAAAGAGTTATGCCACCGAAACCAGAACTTGAAGAAGATGCAGCCACCGATGCCAATGATGAGACGGATAGCAAAGATGACGACGGAGAGGAAGAACTGAAAGGCGGCGAAGTGCTTCCTCCAAAGAAAGGGCTGCTTGAAAACATCGTTATCTTGGATTATAAGTCACTGTATCCTACAATAATGATAGCGCACAACCTGTGCTATACAACCCAGATCATGGATAACGACCCGGTAATCGCCAGCATTGACCAGAAAGACATTATCATAACACCTTCTGGGGCAAGATTCGTTTCGCCGTCCGTAAAAAAAGGCATACTACCCCAAATTCTTGAAAACCTTCTCAGCAAACGCGACGAAGCAAAGAAAGCCATGAAAGCCGCTTCGACTGATGATGAAAAAAGGATTCTTGACGCTCTGCAATATGCCCTCAAGATACTGCTCAACAGTTTCTACGGCTATTCGGGATACAGGAGAGCCAGGATTTTCAGTCTTGAAATAGCAAACAGCGTGACCGGATACGGGCGCGAGAACCTGCTGAGAACAAAAGACGTTATCCTGAACGAAATAAAAACAATACCGTACAAAGACTTTGTGATACCACTCTCTGTTGCCTACGGTGACACGGACAGCACTTTTGTAATGTTGCTTGATTTCGCCAATCTCACAATAGAAGATGCCGAGATAATAGGCAAATCCATAACCGCAAAGATCAATGAACGCCTGCCTAAACCCATGGAACTGCAATACGAATCTTTCGCCAAACGCGCTGTGTTCATGGCCAAGAAAAGATATGCCATATGGGTATTCGAAAAGAGCGATGAGGGCTGGAAGGATAAAATCAAAGTCAAAGGGATGGAAACTGTGAGAAGAGACTGGTGCGACCTCACGTCGAAAACTCTCTCCAGATGTCTTGAAATTGTACTCAAAGAAGGCAATATGGAAAAGGCAAAGAACTTGGTAACAAGCACAATCGATGCTCTGCGCAAATTCGATTACAGTGATAAAAGCATGCTCAAGGACCTGTTCCTCACAAAGAAATTATCTAAAAGAAATTACAAGAGCAAGCAGCCTCATCTGATTGTCGCTGAAAAGATATTCCGAAGGTCAGGAACCAGACTTCATATCGGAGACAGGATACCCTTTGTCATAATATCCGCAAAAGGCAAACTGTTCGCTGATAAAGCAGAGGATCCTGATTATGCCGTGGAACATAAACTGAAACTGGATACCGATTATTATGTAGACAAGCAGATACTTCCGCCCATCAAAAGACTCTTTGATGGAATAGAGATCGAAATAAAGGACTTGAAAGCGGATAAAGCAAACAGAACTTTATTTGAATTTCATGGTGATGAAATAGTCGTATCGGAACCAATATTGCGTCCAGCCAAATCTTCTCCAAACAACGAACAGAAAAACTTATTCTCATTCGGGAATTAAAAGAGGGAAAGAAGGAGAAAAAACATGAAAATAACTATCTATTCAACACAAATCTGCCCAAACTGCAAGATGCTCAAAGAACTCTTGAAAACGAAAAGCATTGCTTTCAATGAGGAAAATATGGCGACGCCAGCTGCTCTCACCGAACTTAGCATGAATAACATATTCGCAAGAACCGCGCCTGTGCTGAGAATCGATGATAAATTTTATACCAATGTTACAGAAGCCGGAAAATTAGACGTTTCGAAGATTGAGACAATCCTCAAATCACATGGAGCAGCGATAGGCTGATTTTTACTTGTCTCGCGTCTATCCGGTGGTCTAGGGGGCTCCAATAGCACTGACTAAAACTCGCCATACATGAAATTAGTGAAATTTATGGAACAATGTACATTGTTTAATTTCAACAACGAAGGAAAAACGGCGGGGCAGTCGATCGCGAAATCCGCTATTACAATTCCCGATAGAACATTAATGCCTGTCAAACCCACCCAGGTCGCAGCGCCTGCAAAAAGCGTCTATGACACGGAATATCTGTGCAAGTTAATATCAAAAAACCTGTCGATCTTCGATATCCGAAGCTGGCCGCGCGGAATTAACCGAAAGGAATTTGACGCCCTCTGGGAGAATGACTTTACCGTCGGCGACGATGGGTGGTGGTTTGCAGGGCATTTTGCGTTTGCCGTCAGGGAAGCAAAGCGCCTTTTCCGCGCCGATAAAGAAAAGGTATGGGAAGAGATGCTGAAATACAAAAAGCAGCAGCTTACAGAATGGGAAAAGACATATCGCAGGGACGCTGATTGGGAATGGCAAACCGCAAATTCCAGCAGCACGCCCGAAGATGCAGAACACTGGCTGAACTGCTGCCAGACAAATTGGTTGAACCTCAATACCGTTCTCAAAGAACTCGGAAAACCCGAAGAACCCTTGCCAGAAAAATACAAAATTGCGTTCTGCGATCCTCTCAAATGGGGCGAAGAAAAGAAAACCGAAAAAATAAAGGTTCGCAAAGGAAGGAAGTGTATCAATGAGATCGTTTGAAGAATCAATAGACTTCCTATGCAGATCTCTTATACATCCGATAAAAGGTTCGAAACCCCCTGCATGGACGACATTAGACAAAACAGAGGGCATCGAATTCAAGAACGGCAAACTTCGATCTTTCAGGATAATATATGATAGAAGGATATACTGCAAACCAGCTTCAGAAAACATACAGGCGATAATTGATGTTATGCAACGTGAAAAGAAATGCGATAATTTTTTCACAAGACACCAAACAATAAAATGAGATGATTCTCATGCTTGGAAATAAAAAAATTAAGAAAATAAAATGCCCCAATTGCGGTAAAGAAATAGACACTCTGGAAACAGTTGAGAAGGGCATATATGTGCTTAAGGACGGCTGCAACGACCCCACTAAGGACGTGCTGGAATGCAACTGTCCAGAGTGCGGCGAAGAGATAGAATACGAGGATCTTGTAAGGCTCGGAGTGATTGACTAATGAAAAAGCAAAAGACTGAGCATCAAAAGATGATGGATGAGATTGCTGCCATCATTGAAAAGTACGGCTATAAAAATCAAGGTTACCAGCAAACATTGCCCGGCTGCGATGATGAGGTTCTCAGGTTCATCAAGGATAGAACACTCATAGATGTGGTGACCGATTTCGAAATAGACGATGAAACATACAAGTTGGTAATGCAATCCGAGGATGATGATTAAAATGGCAAAAATAAGGGTTAAAGTTCCACATGGATACACTGACCATGGTGAACTCGAAGCATATGTGAGAATTGTACATCAGCATCTGCGCTTTGCTGGTGTGGTCAAAATTCCTGAGTTCTACGACACCAAAAAGCCAATTGAATTCGTTATCGATGTTGAAATACCATGGGCCCAGAGCGTTGTAGATAGAATCAAATCGTTCGGAGATTCTGCCGAAATAATCGAGGACTGAAAACATGAAGCTTAAATGCCCCAAATGCGGTGAAGTGTCAGGATATTCAGGATACCCGCCGAATCCGCAAGCCTCCACGGTAGTATGCCTTACCTGCGGCTGGGCTGGCATGGGCGCTGCTTTCAAGCGCGTCTTTGAAAAAGGCGACAAGGTTAAGGTAAGGTTTGGAGGGTCCGTCCCGCCAATGTATAAACACGGCACTTTTGACCATTATTCAGAGAACGGCAAATATGGATTCTTCATCTGGCAAAAACCAATGAGACATATACGGTACAGGATAATCCCGCCCACGATAAAGATTCTAAAGAGAAGATCAGAAGCGTTTTTAATGGAGGAATAAAATGGTAGACGAAATTATTAAAGAGCGTATGCTCAGAGAACTCAAGAAATCATTGACAGACCACTGGGGAAATGATAACGATAGCGACAAGGTTCTCAGAGACATGTTCCTCACAGAGAGTGGTCAATGCATGCCAGACGGGTATCTGGGAGAGGACGTTCTTGTGGATATTGAAGACAAGTTCTACTTCTTCCTGTCTGCGATAAGAGACCAGTTTGAAAAGTATGCGGAGATATATGTGCAACCATCCTACGAGGATACGACCTCATTCTTCATAATCCTTGATAATAGACTTCTCTACAAAAACTACTGGAAAGCCTGGAATTTCTGGTTTGAATCGGAGGCAGACCTCGTTGATGAAATGTATAGAATATACCTGATATTAAAAGCAAAGATAGAGGAAGCAAAGATGTACGCAATAATATATTGGACCGGGGGAGGGACAGAGGTTAAGCCGTTGCTGGATGATTCCGGCTCGCTGAAGACCTTCGACTCCCTCTTTATAGCAGACAGTGCAGCCGAGGAAATCCCCGAATCAAGGGTCATATCGATATCAGGCGTGGAAGAATAGAGGATAATGAAGAAGGAACATCAGATATACGTTAATGCAATATACGGAAAGGAGTTAAAACATGGCAATTAGAAAATATTAACTCACAATAGAAATCAATGTACCCGATGACATGCATGAGGAGGATTTCATTGATATAATACATGACGATATCAAACAGGCGACCGGCTGTCTTTCTGTCCGCGATTTTAAGGTAGTGAAACCTCTCGAAGAAGCGGATATTATGCATTTGCTCGAAAAGCACGGCGACCTGATCACATGCTTCAACTGCGGAGAGAAGCTGACCGAAGTGCAAGGCATACGATTGAATGATCACGCCAGAGCGAGGTTCATCGCAAAACTTATCCTTGATCCGGGACAGAGCCATTATCCCGTTGAACCGGATGAACCGGCAGGCATCTGTTTCATATGCGCCGAATGCGATAGGATTGGCGACAAGAACCAAACTCCAACCCCAACAAAACATATATAAGCCATAGGGAATATTTAAATACAAAGTCATGGTTCCGACCACGCGAAACCGTGGCTCATATGTAAAAGTCAGAAGACAGAGGGAACATGGACTGCCGAGAACTTAGAGAAAACATAGCAAAAGAAATCGAGTCGATTAACATTGTAATAAAATCGCATATCGATTATACCAGCGCGCTTTTCAGACGAAGAGACGAACTGATAACCAGATTGCTCGACGATAAACAGTCTTGCAGATATTGCGAATCAATGGATGGAAACGACTGGGCTGCGCCCAAAATGTGCGCAAAGTGTGCAAGTGAATTCTCAAGGAAAAAGAACCCGGGACCAGCTGAAACAGAAAAAGAGCATAAACAAAAGGAAACGCCGTTTTTCGTCATAAAGGAATGCGAATCCTTCAACGTTTCTGGTTTGCCGTTGTTGCGCGCAAACAAGACCGTATACCATGTCAACGATGATTGTGTTCATATCACGCGAGACGGCTATCCTGGCAGCCACGTATGGGTGACTCTTGACGACCTCAAACACCTGCATAATGCCCCCAATAAGCACACATATGCATTTGATATGCATGAACCAAAAAGAACTATAATCCGCGGCTTTCTACGCGATGTTGACGCCTCAAGCATCGCAATGAAAAAGGACGAAACCGTATTAGCCAACTCGGAAAATGTGCGTGTCGTATCAGAGCATACGGAAGAAGACTGCACTTTTAAAGAAATTCCGAAATTCGATTTTGACAAAAAGCAAGAGAAACGATATGGTCACCTTCACTTCGTTGAGCTCAATGATGGGCGCGTGACGCTTTCCTATTTCGCCGGAAGGATTTATACCACAAAAGAAAAGGTGCTGAAATTGCCGTTTCCCCTTGTTAATAGCATTCCCAAACTTAAGTACCTCTCAAACAACAACAAAACCGCTATGAGACTGTACAGGGAATATCTCGCCAAACAGAACGGAAACGGTAGCATCATAAGAGAAACGAATGAGAAATCTATGCACGCAGAAGACGTGCCTTTTGATGAAGCAAAAAACAAGATCAAGAAATATCTCGAAGATAACGATAGCTATTCCGTGAGCACTATATCAGAAAGCCTTGGGCTTGATGAAGATATGGTGCGAAATGTACTGGAAGACCTTGGATATAAATTCGATTCTAAAGGTAAGACTGGCGCAGAAAAAAGAGCTGAAAAATCCACTGCAATAACGGATGAAACAAGAAAAGAACACACCGCGCGCCTGAAGGAAATTGCACGCGAAAAGCAGACACAATGGAATGTTGAGCATCCCAAAGAGGCACAGCAGGCAATTGCTTCGCCTTGATTATTCTGTTCTCATTTATTCGTTACAAAAAATACTCCAAACCAGCCAGCAAATGAATAAACAGAAAGGTGCAACATGCTGCGAAAAAGCGTAGAAACGGGAGGGGTAATATGGCACAGGCAATTTGGACGCGCAATATTCGTTAATTGGTATGATGAAGAAAAAAACCTGTGCAGAGTTCAGTTTGCTAATCGCAAAGGCGTATTCATTTTCAATCGCTCTGAACTCCACAACACTGCGAATAAAATCAGAGACATCAAACCGGGATGGTACAAACCCGATTCTATCCGACAGACACATTTCTTCAGCCCAATAAACAACGGAAACTATGGGTCAGCCTGCGGCAAATTGAAGTTACCCGGCGGTGCGCTTACACCCGAATCCGACCTTGCCGAACGTATAGGAGACGTGGTTGATTTGAGCTCAAGATGCGGCGCCTGCCAGAAAGCGACGAAAAATGGGATGAAGACAACACTATTTGATTTTGACGAGAAATGCTAAATTACATAACTGGCAGAATATTCTGCTACACGAGCAAAAAAAATGGATGAGGTCGCTGTAGGGGACAAAAGCATATGAATGGTTGGGAATGGCGCAGAGCGATAACGAAAATCTCCCAAAAAAATCTCTGAGGCAATAATTTCATGAAACAGACACTTCTACCCGAATTCATCGATGATAATGCAAAAAGTGATGCAAAAACCATTGCATTCAAAAACCTGCGGCAGGTAATCCCGGGAAAAACAATCCCAGAAATTGCACAATCTGAAAGCGCCAGAATAACCCCTGCAGCCGCATCAATGCCCTTAACTCCGGTAACGTCATCAGCAGCGCCGTTGGTGAGTACCCCAACATCAAAGTCATTGGAAAGCATACCTGATTTGTTGCCAGGTTTATATCCTTTAGATTTTCATTCAGATACCTTTGATGCGCCTGCTATCGAGATTGACGATTTCGACCCCACGCAGATTCCTTTCAATATCACAGGAGACCCGAACGAACCCCTTTGGCAAGAAGTTAAAGAAGGAAAAGTGGACCGAAATAGGATATTCAATGAATACAAATCTCTTGGAGAAACAGTTACCATAGAGGGGAACAGGGGAATACCCGATCTTGCAAGAAAGAGAGCCTTAAATTTCCAGCAGCATTTCACCCCACCGGTGATAGCGAAATTCATAGCAGAAGCCCTGAAACTTGATTTGCCGGGCACGCCTGCTTTCGTAGTAGATAATAGCTGCGGGATAGGAAGGATGTTCCAGTTCCTCGGTGAAGATTGCGGCATGGCAGGCATAGAAGTGGAAGAGAAAGCATACCAGATGGCAAGAACATTGTTTTCGAAAGCCAATATAATCAATGACGATCTCATAAACCATCCTTATGTACCTGCTGATTATTTTATAATAAACCCACCATTTTCAATCCAGTTAGAAAAAAAGAACTGTGGATTTGAAAACGCGGGGTGGGGGAAACTCGGTCCCGGGACAAGCATAAAATCACATATCGCTGCTATGGAAACTGCCGTCAGGAACGCAAGATATTACGTTGCAGCGATGCTTCCGCAGGGCTATTTCACGAACGAGGAAACACTCACATTCGAGAGATGGGTGAACCACAGAGCACAATTGATATACCGTCTCGACATCGATGAAAAAGCATTCACGGAATACGGATTCACATGGCCGTGCTCGGTTGTGATATACAGAATTTCGAATTATGGCAATTGCAAGCCCATTCACAGCATTATCACTTCACTGGATGAAGAAACGCTTGCAAAAGAACTGAAACTTCTGCAAGCAACCGAAGAAGGCAGGAGGATTGATGAAGCCATAGAAAGCATAAAAGAACATGGAACGCTATTTCCTGCAAGACTAACAAAACACAAGCCTGAACCAGCAGCAGAACCAGATACATCACTATCACTGGATGGCGCAGATAAAGTCAAGTTATGCCTCTCTCCTGATGCAAGCCAGCTTAACCTTAAAACTGATAATCTCCTGACAGCACTGAAGATTCAGGAACTTCGGGATGGTTTCGGTGAATCATACAACCGGGCGACAAAAAACAATATTCCTGAATTCAAGATGTACTCCCGCAGATATGACCTTATTGAAAAAACCGACAGGATATATGAAATAAAGAAAAAAGCCGAAAGGCTGGGTATAGAAACGGTAATCGATCCTCAGATATTAAACTGGCTCAGGAATAAAAAGAAATGGCTGAAAAGGCAGATGACGCCTTTTGAACAGTGGGTATACCAGGGGAACACGGAGCAGGCGATGAAAAACCTGTCCGAAGGATACGTTCTCATAGCGGTAAATTCCATCAACAACACCACCATGAATGTCACTGCCGGAAATGAATATGTTTTCAGGAAAACGTACAGAGATGCACTCGAAATAAAAGGTCAATCACTCCTTCCTGAAAGGAAGGAGCATGTCCCGTGAGGGACATGGGCAACTGGTTGATTAGGAGGCATACAAAAACATGCAGCAGTTAGAAGAAAGAAATATATACACACCCACAGATGCTCCACAAGTCTG